>JAFEBC010000435.1 GCA_018266095.1 Deltaproteobacteria bacterium | reverse complement strand
TGGCGGGCCTGGCGCCCATGGAGCTGCCCGGCGACGAAGGGGCGACCGTCTTCGAGGCCAAGGCCAGGGAGAAGAGGCCTCGCGCCCCCGACGCCAAGGTCACGCAGCTCGGCCGCGAGAAGGTCAAGGTCCACGCCGGCGCCTTCGACGCCAAGAAGCTGCGCGTCACGCACCAGAAGGAGCAGACGCTGGTGTGGACGAACGACAGCGTCCCCCTGTTTCCGCTCGTGCGCGCGAGCGGCAGGGACTACGACATCGAGCTCTTCGACTCCGGCCAGACGGGCGCCCACTCGATGTTCGACGACGAAGGCAACCGCCAGCCGGCCGCTCAGGGGAACGGCAGCGACAAGGTGAAGTAGAAGCCGCGCACGTGGGTGTTGAGCGCGTTCATCATCTCCGGGTGCGTCTTGGAGAGGTAGAGCCCGCCCGCGCCCAGCATGCCCAGGAGCGTGGCCAAGAGGACCGACGACTCGACCACGGACTGCCCGCGCTGCGAGCGCAGGAACGTCCTGAGCGCCGAGAGCTGCGCCCGCCAACGAGTGCTCTTGCTCACGGCGTCTCTCCTTCGATGCGGTTCACGAACACGGCCGAGCCGCTCTTGTCCGACAGCTGCTGCGCGGCCACGGTGATGGACACGCCCGGCTTGGTGAAGACCCACATGGCGTCCCCGGTGTCGCTGCGCTCGGCGAAGCCCGCGTGCGTGACGAGCTCGCTGCGGAAGTACTCGCGCAGCACCTTGGTCGACAGCGTGGTCACGAACTGCCCGCTCTGCGCGTGCTGCCCCCCGTCGTCGGAGGCGTAGCCCAGGAACGCGCGGTGCTCCGGCGGCACCGGGAAGGGCGCGTCCTTGGCCCCGCGCAGGAAGTGCGGCGCGTGCGTCGGCGAGGTCGCGCCCACCATCACCAGGGTCTGCTTGTCGCCCTGCGGGAGCGCGGACACGAAGCGCTGCAGCCCGTCCTCGGGATCGAACACCGAGACGTGCCCGATGCGCCCCTCGGTGTGCGCGATGGGGATGAGCCCGCGCTGCAGGAACACGTCCGAGTAAGAGGCCACCACCTGCTGCGCCTGGTCGGTGGTGACGAACAGCGAGAGCCGCATCGGCTGGCCGTTCACCGACAGGCCGTCGCCGAGCGAGATGTCCGAGTCGTTCTCGAACACCGAAGCGGGCGCCGAGGGCTCGTTGGGATCGGGCGCGATCCCGGCCGGCGTCACCTGCGCGCGGTTCGGGTACGCCGAGCGCGGGGCCGGCCGCGCGGGCTGCGCCTTGGCGGCCTGCGCCGTGGAGAAGGCGCTGAACGCCCCGCCTGCTTGCAGGCCGACGAGCAGCACCAGCGACGCAGCGGTGCTCGCCAGCACGACCTTCACGAACTGTGCGGTGCGATGCATCGGGGGCCTCAGAGGTTGCACGACGGCTTGTAGCGCTTGGTGACGTCGGTGATCTGCCCGCTGATGCCGCCCGCGAAGAAGTGGCCGCGGCACTGGAACGTCTTCACGTAGTCGTTGGTGGTGGTGATGGCCGCCGGGGGCGCCGACAGCCGGTTGCCGAACGCGCCGCTCGTGCGCGAGGTGCCGCCGTCCGCGGTCCACCACTGCGTGTGCACGCGGTACGGCACCGTGTAGCGCGAGCGGTCCGCGCCGCCGCTCATCTCCAGCATCTCGTCGCTGGTGACCGCGCTGGCGCCCGTGCCGCCCGTGTCGCCCATGCGGTGGGTCATGCCGTTCGGGCTCTTCACCGCCCACGACTCCGTCGGCTGCTCCACAGGCAGGATGCTGATGGGACCGCGCGCCTTGCCGCCGCCCGGGTTGTCGAGCGGGTTCGAGGAGAACATGTCCGGGATCTCGCCGCCGAGCAGCGTCTGCGTGATGCCCGCCGTCGAGAGCTTGCCCAGCGCGTTGCGGATGGAGTTGAACCAGGACAGCCGCGTCAGGCCGAAGAAGGTGATGTTCTGCACCTGGGCCGACACCTGCTGCTCGACGGTCGGGTAGGTCTGCTGCGGCGTCGCGCCGGTGTTGGTCTTGGCGCCGTTGGTGGTGTACGCGGCCGGCTTGGGCCACGCCTTCCACGAGTCGAAGATGAGCCGCTGCGGGCTCTCGGTCGGCCCCGGCGAGCTCATCACCAGCGTGGCGATGCTGCCCGGCAGGCCCAGGTCGTTCTTGTGCAGGCCGCCCACGAGGTCGCCGCCGTTCAGGATGGTCGAGCCCTTGTGCGACGCGCGCACGAGCTGGATGCGCGCCTCGGCGTAGCCGTAGGTGTTGAAGCGCTCATTGCGCACGGCCGTGTCCACCGAGCGCGAGAGCAGGTTCAGCACCTGGTTGACGAAGTTGAGCAGCCAGCTGTCCGTCGAGGGCGCCTTGTAGACGCCGCCCAGCGCCTTCTCCTTGGCCTTCGGATCGATGGCCGCCGCCCAGGTGATGTTCGCCGCCTGCGGATACATGAGCAGGCCCGTGCCCGTGTTGTTCACCGACTCCGGCGAGCGCATGTCGCGGAAGCGGTTCTGCACGTCGGTGGAGATGGCGTTGGGGTCGCGGAAGACCGTCATCTCCCAGAGCGCGAAGCGCGCCGCCTCGTGCGCCTTGAGCTTGATGACCATGATGTCGGTCATCGCCGACGACCACCAGAGGATGAGGATGAGCACCGGGAAGAGGATGGCCGCCTCGGTCAGCGCCGAGCCCTCTTCGTTCCGCGTGAGCCTGTGTGCGAGCGCGCGCATGGTGGTCATCCTCAGTGCAGCATGAACTGGTTCAGGAGCGGCACGGTGTTGAGCTTCATCGCCGCCACCGAGTTCGACTCGACGAAGGGCATCAGGCGCGCCGACCAGAGCGGGTTGAAGAAGTTCGGCATCTCGCGCCACTCGCCGGGCCGGTGGTAGTAGACCTGCGCCGCGCAGAGCGAGTTGAAGCCCTTGTGCAGGAACTGGATGCCAGTGGGCATGCCCGGCAGGCGCGGCCAGTCGGCGTTGGTGTAGCTGAAGTCGGTCGTGCCCTGGCCGCCGCCCATGTTCACGTTGATGCGGCGCCCGAAGAGCGTCGACGCGCCCGGCTCGGCGTTGTAGTCGAGCGCCTCCTTGGCGAGGCCGAAGGCCACGTCGGGCTGCGCGAAGTTGCCCAGGCCCTTGGCCGAGAGCGGCCCGCCCGCGGGCCTGGCCGCAGCGTGGGGCACGAAGTACACGTACGGCGAGATCCAGAACAGGCGCAGGTCCGGGTTCGGCGCCGAGTTCTGTCCCGCCTGCACCATCGCCTTGAAGATGCCCAAGCCGCCGACGAGCGAGCCCAGGAGCTTGGCCCACCACTTGTCGCCGCCCGGCCCGAAGTAGTTGGTGATGTTGCTCGTCTGGAAGAAGACGCCGTCCAGCGAGGACAGGCCGAAGAGCGAGATGGTGCCGTTGACGAGCCAACAACTGACGTCGATCTGCAGGCGGCTGCCGGAGAAGATCTGGCCGAAGCGCGCGCTGACCGAGGAGAAGATGCTGCCGTTGGGCTTGTAGCTGCCCATCTCGGTGCGCGACACCACGCCGAAGTCACCGCGGCAGCCGAGCACCGAAGGGGTCCGCCAGCGCCAGTGACGCGCCAGGGGCGACCCGCTCGGGTTCGAGTAGCGGTCGCCGTACGCGATCCACGGCGTGCGCGCCGAGTTCGCCACCTCCAGCATGTGCAGCCGCGCGGCCTGCACGTTGTTGTCCGTGGAGTTGATGAGCATCTTGGCCGACTCGACCCACGACTGCAGCGGCGTCACGTAGCCGCGCGTCTGGGAGAACACAGCCATGTTGGCGACGGGCATGAGGTTCGGCCAGATCGCCTTGTACTGATTGAAGAACTGCGACGGATCGCCCGAGTGCGCCTCCGGCGGGATCTGCTCTGCGAGCCGCTTGCCCCACACCGAGAGCCACGCGCCCTCCTGCAGGCCCCAGAGCACCGTGTTGGCCGCGGAGATGATGGGCGACATCAGCGCCAGCGCCCAATCGACCACGTCCATGATGACTTGGAAGACCTGTTTCACCACCTGGATGACCTGGCCGATGTACGGGATCCACGAGAGCGCCGTCAGCGTCGGCTTGACGAAGGCCCACATGTAGTGGAGCCACGTGAGGTAGCTCGTGGCCGCCATGACGGACGCGTAGTGCACGACCATGGCGCGGTTCGTGTAGCTCGTGAAGTTGAGGACGCGGGCCTCCATCGCTGCCTGCGAGTACGCGCCGTTGTCGCAGGCCGTCTGGAGCTGCGTGCGCGCGTACACCGCGCGGCCCAGGTTCACGGTGCCGAGGATGCAGAGCGCGAGGATAAGGCCGAACATCGCGCCGAGGACCAGCGTCTGGCCCTCCTCGTCCTTGCGGAGGCGGTGCAGGACAGAGATCAGCTTCATGGCGCCGCCCACTGGAGGTACGGGTTCGACTGCATGCGCATCGTGTACCAGGCGTTCACCGGCAGATAGAACTTGTTGGCGCGGGCGAGGCCTGCGAGCGCGGAGATGGAGAGGCCGCCCGGCATGCCGTCGGGGATGGAGCCGCGGCCCAGGGCGAGGTTGTCGGTGGTGTTGATGGCGTCCGCGCCCTGCGCGTTGCCGATGCGCGGGCCGGACATGTCGTAGCCGGCCCAGGTGGTGAGGATGCCGAGCTGCGAGGCGAACCAGATCGACTGCACCACCTTGTTGGCGAACGGCACCTTGAGCTCGTACAGGTAGCGCACCTGGAGCGAGAGCAGCGTGGCGCGCGCGGCGTCGGGGCGCATGTCGTCGAAGTCGATCTCCAGGCCGTTCAGGTGCGAGCCGAACTTGGCGAAGTCGGCCTTGTGCGGGTTGAGCACGGCCACCTGCACGAGCGGCAGGCCCGCGGCGCGCAGCGTGTTCTGCTTGGTCTGGAAGTTGGCCCACGCGGTGGCGAGGTGGGTGAAGTCGTCGGTCTGGCCCTCGGTGGGGAGCACCGAGAAGGCGGCCGCGTCGTGCATGGGCCCGGTGGTGCCGTTGTTGCCGTTGTTGGCGTTGTGGACGATGCCGGTGCGCGCGGCGTTGAAGGCCGCGTACTCGACCATGATGCGCGCCTGCTGCAGGAGGGTGAGCTGCAGCGCGCAGAGGATGAGGAAGACCATGGCGGGGAGGATGAGCGCGGCCTCGACGATGGCTTGGCCGCTCTCGCTGTCGCGGAGCGCCTGTCCGCTCTCGCCGTCGCGGGACGCCTGACCGCGCTCGCCGTCGCGGAGCGCGCCGAAGCTCTCGGAACGAGGGGCGTGGGAAGGCGTGGGCGCGGAGAGCCGGAGCATGCCCGAGAGCATAGATCAGCGGGACCCTGACCCCGTCATCGGTCGAGTGGACGCTCGTCCACCTGTCGGCCGCCCTCTGGCGCGGCGCGGCGAGCATGGCTGTCTGGCCCGGCGCCGGCCGCTAGCGCTTGCGATGACCCCGGCGCTTCTTTGAGCCGGCCTTGGTCCGCGGCAGCTTGGCGTGCGATTTCTGCCCTTGTCTCGGCACCTTACTGCGTGGACGCCGCTGTCCGGGGCTGGGGACGGCCACCGGCATCAGCTCCTCGGTGTCGGCCTCGTCGCCCGGGTCGTGCCGGTGGGCGCGAGGGGCGGCCTCCGAGAACACATAGATCGTGACGTTCTTGCGCACCTCCTTGCGGGCCGGCCGGTGGAGGAGCGGGCGCGGCTTGGGGGGCATGCCCGCGAGCATCAGCTTCATGTCGGCGCTGGCGCGAAGCTGCGCCTCGCGGCACAGGCGGGCGGCCTCGAGCGACTCGTGACGATGCAGGGTGCAGAAGTGGCTCACGCGCGGCCGGACTGTAGCAGGCTTGGCGGCCGCCGGCTGGGCGCTATTGGCAGGCGTAGGGCGCGGTCTGCGGCGTGGCGTTGGCCGAGGACACCGTGACCGACGACCCGCTCACGTGCACGACGGCGGCCTGCCACTGCTCGGCCTCGTTGAGCGACTGCGCGGCGGTGAAGGCGAGCGTGCCATGCGCCCAGACCTTGATGGTCGCGGTCGAGGGGCCGTAGTTCACGGCCGGCGAGGTGCTCAGGTGGGTGCACCAGTTGGTCGCCCAGGCGCTGTAGTCGCCGTCGCCCGGCTTCACGTGCTCGACGATCTCGGGGCCGAAGCCCCAGTTCACGTCGGCGATGAGGCGCGGGTCGTTCTTGGTGTCGCCGTCGGGGAAGACGCCGGCGCCGCCGCTGCAGCCGAAGGCCGCGCAGCCCCAGTCGGGCGACAGGTGGTCGAAGGAGGTGTCGCCGCAGGGCAGGCCGGTGCCAGTGGAGGCGGTGGGGCAGACCTGGTTGAGCCGCTCCCACAGGGTGCCCTGCGGGCCGACGTAGTGCAGGTCGAGGTCGCCGTGGTCCTCGGGCCAGGTGAGCTCGACGTGGACGGCGCCGACGGCGATGAGCGTGGCGGAGGCGGTGGCGTTGCAGCTCCCCGAGGAGACGGTGAGCTTGAAGGTGTACTTGCCCGCGACGGTGAAGGGGACCGCTTGGGCAAGGCCAGTGCCCAGGTGGCCGAGGACGCTCGGATCGGGCGCGCCGATGACCGACCAGTCGTAGGTGGCGCCGCTGGGGGCGGTCGACGAGGCGCCGGAGAGCACCAGGTCGGCGCCGAGCTCGAAGCGGCGATCGTGCCCGTTGGGGATCGAGGCGGTGGAGTCGGCGCTGCGGATGTCGATGCCGGCGATGAGCGACTGGCAGGAGGACGACACCGACTGGCCGGAGAGGGCGACGGCCGCGCTGACGCTCTGGGCGGACTGCGTGACGAAGCCGAGCTGGAGCGAGGCGGTGTCGGTGCGGACCGCGGTGGGCGCGTACGTGATCGTGAGCGCGACGGAGCCGCCGGGGACGAGGGCGATGGTCCCGGACGCGCCGGCGACGGTGAACTCGTTGGTGGTGGGCGCGACGGGCGAGATGGTGACGACGGAGGAGAGGAGCGTCTGCGCGCCGCAGTTGGTGACGGTGACCACTCCGCTCTGGCTCTGGCCCACGGCGACGCCGCTGAAGCCGAGGCCGGGCACCGAGACGCACAGCCGCGGCACGTCGATGCTGGCGGCGATGGCGAGGGAGCCCTGGCCGGGGCGCGTGTCGTTGCTCGCGAAGACGAGCGCGCCGCTGAAGGAGCCCGCCTCGGGCGGCGTGAACTGGATGGTGATCGTCGCCGTGTCCTGCGGGGCGAGGCTCAGGACCTGGCCGCTCGTGATGGAGAAGCCCTGGTTCGAGGTGCTGGCGAGGTGCGGTCCGGCGCCGCTGAAGACGATGGTGCCGGTGCCCTCGTTCTTGAAGCGGACGCCGCGGGACACGCTGGCGGCGCTGGTGAGGTTGCCGAAGTCGAGCGTGGGCATGAACGGGGGAGCGTCGGAGAGGCGCGAGCAGGCGGCCTCGTCGACCGCGCCGGAGGCGGTGAGCACGCACACCTGGAGGAGCGCGGTGGGGCCGCTGCCGCCGTCCTGGGGGCCGCCGTCGCCGGTGCCGCCGTCGTCGTGGGTGCCGCCGTCGTCGTGGGTGCCGCCATCGCCTGCGCCGCCGTCGTCGTGGCCGCCATCGCCTGCGCCGCCGTCGTCGTGACCGCCATCGCCTGAGCCGCCGTCGTCGTGGCCTCCATCGCCCGCGCCGCCGTCGTCGTGGCCTCCATCGCCTGCGCCCCCGTCGTCGTGGCCGCCATCGCCCGCGCCGCCGTCATGGGAGCCGCCGTCGCCGTGGCCGCCGTCGCTGGGGTCGACGGTGGTGCCGCTCACCTCCAGGACGAGGTGCTCCTGGCCCTGGGCGTCGGACTCGATGGCGATGCCTCCCGAGGCCGCGTGAACGAGGCTGGGGATCCAGCGCACGAAGAAGCGCGCGCACTCGCCCGGCGCGAGCGTCAGCGGCGTCTTGCGGGCGCCGCCCCTGCAGTCGGAGGTGAGCACGTTGGCGATGATGAGCTCGACGTTGGGGTCGCTGGAGACGGCGATCGAGGCGACGTGCACCGGGAGCTTGCCGGTGTTGGAGAGCTTGACCCACTGGTCCTGTGGCGTGTCGAGCTTCGGCGGGCCGAACACGACCGTCCTGGGATCGAGGACGAGCGTGCCGCTCGCGAGCCCGATGCCGGCGCCGCCGCAGCCCACGAGCGCGGCTACGGCGAGGACCGCGAAGACACCCAGGAACGAACGCGCGCGCAGAGCCTCGGACATCGTGTCGACTCCCGAACAGACAATGGGAGCGTCAACTAGTGGTTTTTCCGTTTGTTGCGCAACCGCCAAGGGGCGGATGTAGGACCTGCTTGACCCGCTGGGTCCTCCCGAGGTCCCAGGAATCCGAGCCGATCGACCGATCTCGCGGATCAGAAGCCATTGAAAAGTGGAGATGTTTCGACGGGCGGGGGAGGGCAAGGGAATTGCAACGACGCGGTGACGCACTGCCAGGGAGGGCCGTCCCGATGCCGCAACAAGCCGCCGAACCGTCGATCCGTGAGAACCGCCGCATCCTGGTGGTGGACGACCAGTCGGCGATCCACCAGGACTTTCGCAAGATCCTGGTCCGCGACGAGCGCAAGTCGGCCCTGGACGTGGAAGAGGCGGCGCTGTTCGGCGAAGAGGAGCCGGCGGAGCCCAAGGCCAGGGTGCGCAGCTTCGAGGTCGATTCGGCCTTCCAGGGGCAGGAGGCGCTGGCCAAGGTCGAGGAGGCGCTGCGGACGGGGAATCGCTACGCCCTCATGTTCGTCGACATGCGCATGCCGCCTGGCTGGGATGGCGTGCAGACGGTCGAGCGCATCTGGAACGTCGATCCCGAGCTGCAGATCGTCATCTGCACGGCCTACTCGGACTATTCGTGGGAAGAGCTCGTCGCGCGCTTCGGCGCCGCGGACCGCATCCTCATCTTGAAGAAGCCGTTCGACACCGCCGAGGTGTGCCAGCTCGCGGGCGCGCTGACGGCGAAGTGGTCGATGGCGCGGCACGCGCACCTCAAGATGAACCAGCTCAAGTCCATGGTCGACGAGCAGACGCAGGCCTTGGCGTCGTCGATGGTGGCGCTGGAGAAGGAAGTGGTCGAGCGGCGCCGCTCGCAGGACGCGCTGCGCGAGAGCGAGGAGCGCTATGCGCTCGCGGCCGCGGGCGCGAAGGACGGGCTCTGGGACTGGGACCTCGCGAGCGACACGGTGTTCTTCTCGGCGCGCTGGCGGACGATGATCGGGCTGCCGCAGCCGACCAAGCCGGAGTCGCTCGAGGACTGGCTCGGCCGGGTGCACGCGGAGGACCGGCCGCGGCTCGATGCGGCGCTGCAGGAGCACTTCCACGAGCGCACCGAGCAGTTCGTCTGCGAGTACCGGATGCTGCACGCGGACGGGCAATATCGCTGGATGCTCGCGCGCGGCGTGGCGGTGCGCGGCGAGGACGGCAAGGCGCGGCGCATCGCGGGCTCGCAGACCGACATCACCGATCGCAAGCTCGCCGAGGAGCAGCTTCGGCACGACAGCCACCACGACGCGCTCACGGGGCTGCCCAACCGGTCTTTGCTGACGGATCGTCTCGGGCGCTCGATGGCGCGCAAGCACCGCGAGCCGGGGCATCGCTTCGGGGTGCTCTTCCTCGACCTCGACGGCTTCAAGAAGGTCAATGACACGCTCGGGCACCACGCGGGCGACGAGCTCCTGTCGACGGTGGCCAGGCGGCTGCAGGCGTGCGTGCGCGAGGTGGACACGGTGGCAGCGGGGCCGCGCGATCCGTGCGTGGCGCGCCTGGGCGGCGATGAGTTCGTGATCGTGCTCGAGGGCATCCGCGCGCCGGTGGACGCGATCCGCGTGGCCGAGCGCATCCAGCAGGCGGTGACGCAGCCCATCGTGATCGACGGGCACGAGGCGCGCGTCGGGACCAGCATCGGCATCGCCATCTCGGACGGGTACGAGCGCAGCGAGGACATCCTGCGCGACGCCGACGCGGCGCTCTACGCGGCCAAGGAGGGCGGGCGCGGACGGTACGTCGTGTTCGACCCGAACGTGCACGAGGCGGCGACGGCGCGCTGGAAGATGGAGGGCGAGTTCCGCGAGGGGCTGGCGTCGGGCCAGGTGAAGCTCGTGTACCTGCCGATCGTGGAGATCTCGACGGGCAAGATCGCGGGCTTCGAGGCCCTGGCGCGCTGGGAGCATCCGCGGCTGGGCACGCTCTCGCCGGACGAGTTCCTGCCCGTGGCCGAGGAGGGTGGCCTCTTGGGCACGCTGGGCGCGGCGGTGATGCGCATGGCGTGCACGCAGCTCGCCGAGTGGATGAAGTCGCCGGGGCTCGCGCCGGACGTGTACGTGAGCGTGAACCTCTCGGCGCGGCAGCTCGTGTCCAAGGAGCTGGCGCAGGAGACCTGGAAGGTGCTGACGGCGACGGGCCTCGCGCCGCACCGGCTCAAGCTGGAGCTGACGGAGAGCGCGCTCCTCGATCGCACCGAGGCGGCGACGGCGTCGCTGGCGCGGCTGCGCGAGCTGGGCCTGCGGATCCACCTCGACGACTTCGGCACGGGCTACTCGTCGTTCTCGCGGCTGTACGAGATGCCGGTCGAGGCGCTCAAGATCGATCGCTCGTTCGTGGCCGCCATGACCGAGGACGAGACCTCCGCGGCGATCGTGAAGCTGATCGTGACGCTGGCCAAGACCATGGGCGTCGGGGTCATCGCCGAGGGCGTGGAGACGAAGGAGCAGCTCGCGGCGCTGGGCAAGCTCGGGTGCAACCACGCGCAGGGGTTCTTCTTCGCGAGCCCGCAGCAGGCCGAGAAGCTCGCGGCCCTGCTCACGGTGGGGATCGTGCCGAAGGCGCGCGTCGCTTGAAGATCGGATCAAAACGGCGCCGGAATGTGATATCCGGCGGCGCATGACGACTCCTCAACTGCCGATCCTCGAGTTCGTGCTCAAGAACTACAAGAACTTCAACGCCCGCGCGACGCGCGACGCGCTGATCTCGTACTGGCGCCACATCGAGGGCGGCGGCCGCATGTTCTGGGCGGTCGCGGGCGCGATGTCGTCGGCGCAGCTCGGCATCACGCTGGCGCCGGCCATCCGCGCGGGCCTGATCCACGGCCTCTCGGTGACGGGCGCGAACCTCGAGGAGTCGCTGTTCCGGCTCGTCGCGCACCACGCGTACAAGGATTTTCCGGAGTACCGCTACTTCACCAAGGAAGACGACACCAAGATCCTCGAGCAGCGGATGCGGCGCGTGACCGACACGTCGATCCCCGAGGACGAGGCCTTCCGCGCGGTGGAGAAGTTCATCGTGCCGATGTGGACGGACGCCACCAAGGCGGGCGCGCGGCGCTTCTGGCACGAGTACTTCTATGAGCTCATTCAAGCCATCCCCGCGGCCTCGTACGAGGGCAACGCGGACGAGTGCTGGCTCCTCGCGGCGGCGAAGGCCAAGCTGCCCATCGTGGTGCCGGGCGCGGAGGATTCGACCTTCGGCAACATCTTCGCCTCGCACGTGAAGCTGGGCGAGTGCTCGGCCTCGATCGTGAAGTCGGGCATCGAGTACATGGCGGCGTTCTACGACCAGTACAAGGAGCTCTCGACCGGCAAGGGCATCGGCTTCTTCCAGATCGGCGGCGGCATCGCGGGCGACTTCCCCATCTGCGTGGTGCCGAGCATCAAGTACGACCTGCAGGAGCCGGTGAAGCCGTGGGCGTACTTCTGCCAGATCTCGGATTCGACCACGTCGTACGGCTCGTACTCGGGCGCGACGCCGAACGAGAAGATCACCTGGGACAAGCTCACCAAGGACACGCCGATGTTCGTGGTGGAGAGCGACGCGACGGTGATCGCGCCGCTGATGCTGAGCGCGCTGCTCGAGTGCAAGGCGCACCCGGCGGAGGCGAATGCGCTGATCGCGAAGGTGCACGCGTAGGACGCAGACGGCGTGCGGATTCGGGCGGCCCGGGCGATGGCTCGGGCCGTTCGCGTTTCGGGGGTTAGCGCAGCAGCTCGACCTTCGGCCCCCCGTTGAGACGCGCAGACTTCTTGGCGAAGCCGCGGTCGAAGGTCTGCAGGGCCTGACAGCCCTCACTCAGAGCCATGTGCAGCGCATCGGCGAAGTCGAGCCCCGACTGCAGCGCATCCAAGGCCGTGAGCACGGCGTCCCTAGAGTCGACTGTGACGTTATCGAGCGCGCACACTCCTCGGAGGGCGCGAGCGATCTCTGCGCGGTGCACCTCGTAAAAGCCGCGCATGACCCACTCGGCCTCGAGGAGCACGGTGACGGGGAGGAAGACACGCTCCGACAGGGCGCGGACGGCGAGCGGTCGCTGCCGGGCCGCCTCGCGATCGTCCGGGTCGTCGACGAGGAAGCGGATGAGGACGTTGGTGTCGAGCGCCTTCACTTGGTCTTCTTCCGACGGACGAGGGTGCTGGGGTCGAAGGCAGACAGGTGGCGCGGGACACCCTTGGAGCGTGCCTTGACCGACCCGGCCAAAGCCGCGATCGAGGCCTTGGGGACTGCTCGCACAATCTCGAGCCGCACGCCGTTGGGCTCCTCGCTGACGACGAGCTTGCTGCCGGTGTCGAGGCCGAGGCGCGATCGCATGGCGGCGGGCAGGACAATCTGGCCCTTGGAGGAGACGGTGACGATGGACATGGAGCCTCCCTTCGGAACCCGAGTGTAGCGCGGCTTACATGGTAAGACAATGGATCCTGGCTCGATGCAGCATCAGCGGGCTCGTCACCGCAGGTACCGATCCCACTCGGCCGGGATGGGCCCGCCGATCATCTTCTCCGCCGCGCCGCGGTCCACGATCGCGAAGGTGAAGGTGCCGTCGAAGGCGGGCTCGCCCTCTTGCGTGAGCAGCACGTGGACCTCGGCGGTGCGGCCGGTCGAGCGCACGATCTTCGAGCGCCCGTGCAATTCCGTGCCGGGGCGCACCGGCTTCTGCAGCTTGCCTTGGAAGCGCGCGGTGAAGCCGAACTTGCCCAACTTGACGATGACGCCCCAGGCCGCGAGCTCGTCGGCGAGGGTGAAGACGAGGCCGCCGTGCATGATGTTCGGGGGCCCCTGCTGGGAAGTGCGCGGGAGGTAGCGGGTGTGGACCTCGTCGCCCACCTCGGTGAAGGAGAGGCGCAGGCCGTGGGGGTGGTCGGGGCCGCAGCCGAAGCAGGGCTGGCCTTTGCCGAAGAGGGAGCCGTCGAGGGCGGGCATGCGCTCCTTCTAGCAGGGTTCTGGACAATGAGCCCAACACTGGAGACGCGACCCGATGAGGCATGGTCAGACCGAGTCCATTGACCAACATGGTCATGCTGGTTAGTCTTGCATGGTCATGGCGAAGCGGACCGTCAATGTCGCCGAGGCGAAGGCGCATCTTCCTGCGCTCATCGAACGCGCCGCGCGCGGAGAAGAGATCGTCCTCTCCCGGGCCGGTGAGCCGCGGGCGCGCCTCGTGCCGCTCGCTCCCTCAGGGGCGGGCAAGCGGATCCCCGGGAAGGGCAAGGGGCGCTTTCGGATGGGCCGCGGGTTCATGGAGCCG
>JAFEBC010000434.1 GCA_018266095.1 Deltaproteobacteria bacterium | reverse complement strand
GATCGCGCTCGGCTCGTGCACCATGAAGCTGACCGCCACCACCGAGATGATCCCGGTGTCCTGGCCCGCGTTCGGCCAGCTGCACCCGTTCGCGCCGCGCGCGCAGGCTGAGGGCTACACGCGCATCTTCGACGAGCTCTCCGCGTTCCTGCGCGAGATCACGGGCTTTGAGGGCGTGTCCTTGCAGCCGAACGCGGGCGCGCAGGGAGAGTACGCGGGCCTCTTGGTCATTCAGGCCTACCACGCGTCGCGCGGGCAGGCGCACCGCAACGTGTGCCTGATTCCGCAGTCGGCGCACGGGACGAATCCGGCGTCGGCGGCGCTCGCGGGCATGCAGATCGTGGTCGTGAAGACGAGCGCGGACGGCGACATCGACCTCGCCGATCTCGAGGCCAAGGCCGAGCAGCACAAGGACGATCTCGCGGCGCTGATGCTCACCTATCCCTCGACGCACGGCGTGTTCGAGGAGGACGTGAAGCGCATCACCGAGACCATCCACGCGCACGGCGGGCAGGTCTACATGGACGGCGCCAACATGAACGCGCAGGTCGGCCTCTGCCGGCCCGGCGACTTCGGCGCGGACGTGTGCCACCTCAATCTGCACAAGACGTTCTGCATCCCGCACGGCGGCGGCGGACCGGGCATGGGGCCCATCTGCGTGGCCAGGCACCTCGTGCCGTTCCTGCCCGGACACCCCACGGTGAAGGTCGGCGGCGAGCACGCCATCGGGCCCATCTCGGCGGCGCCGTGGGGCTCGGCCAGCATCCTGCTCATCTCCTGGGCGTACATCCGCCTGATGGGCGCCGCGGGCCTCAAGCGCGCGACCGAGCTCGCCATCCTCAACGCGAACTACATCGCCAAGCGGCTCGACGAGAGCTTCCCCGTGCTCTACCGCGGCAAGAACGGCACCGTCGCGCACGAGTGCATCGTGGACCTGCGCAAGGTGAAGGCGAGCGTCGGCATCGAGGTGGACGACGTGGCCAAGCGGCTCATCGACTTCGGCTTCCACGCGCCGACGACCTCGTTCCCGGTCATCGGCACGCTGATGATCGAGCCCACCGAGAGCGAGTCCTTGGCCGAGCTGTCGCGCTTCTGCGAGGCGATGATCGCCATCCGCGCCGAGATCCGCGCCATCGAGGAGGGCAAGCAGCCCAAGGACAAGAACGTGCTCAAGGGCGCGCCGCACACGGCGGACGTGCTCGTGGCCGACGCGTGGGACCGGCCGTACTCGCGGAGCCAGGCGGCGTTCCCGGCGCCTTGGGTGATGGCGCAGAAGTTCTGGCCGAGCGTGGGGCGCCTCAATCACGTGCAGGGCGACCGCAATCTCGTGTGCGCGTGTCCCCCGATGGAAGCGTACCTGTAGAGCTTCATCGTTCGGGCTTTGCTCGAGCGGTGATTCACCGCAGAGTCGCAGAAGCGTTGAAGAGGTTGCGTCTCCACAAGCCGGATTCTGCGCTTCGGCGCCTCTGCGGTGAGTGATCGGGCGAGCACTCCGATCGATCGAAGGCGCATGTCTGCAACCTGCGACCAAGGTCGATTTCGCGCTTGAACAATCGCGCGTCATGCGCTCTTGTTCGCAACATGACACTCGATGAGCTGGTCACCGCGGCGCGCGCCGAAGTCCCCGATTGCAGCGTGGTCCGCATCTGGGGCGGCAACGTGTTCCGGCCGGGCGATGTCGTGTACGCGGTGAAGAGCGTCTCCGCCAAGGACGGCGCGCTGCGCGTCGAGCTGTTCCTCGCGCTCGACAACACCACGGCGATCGTCGAGGTGCTGGGCGCCGACGGGCTCAAGGTCAAGAAGGGCTCGCTCAAGATCCAGTCCGCCAGCGAGGTGCGCTGGGACGGCGCCGCGCGGCCCAAGCCCGCTGGCACCACCGAGCCCGCGCTGCACCTGGGCCACTGATTTCCTTGAAGGAGCCACGCATGAACCGCATCGCCGCCCTCGCCTTCGTCTGCGCGCTCGCCGCCTCGGCCGCGCAGGCCAAGAAGTCCACCACGCCGCCCGACTACGACTTCGGCTGCGATGTCTCCACGTTCTCGCCCGGCACCTGGGAGGCCAAGGGCATGAACGACCTCTCGCGCTACAAGTCGAAGTTCAAGCTGCTCAAGTCGGTGTCGAGCTACGACACGCCGTCGACGCTGTTTCGCAACTGCAAGAGCTTCCCCAAGACGAGCTTCTTCGTGAAGAGCTCGGGCGGCGGCGGCGTCACCCGCGCCGACGTGGTGGTGGCCACCGAGGACGTGAAGGTCTACCGCGCGTTCTCGAAGTCGCCGTTCGCCTGCGGCATCACGCGGCCCGCGGCCAAGTGGGGCTCGTGGTGGTCGGTCGTGCCGCTCCCGGGCGCGAGCATGAAGGAAGACTATCGCGCGTCGGTGGGCGTGTGCAGCTCGTGGAACGACTTCTCCATGATGGTCGAGTGCACGCTCAAGGCCGGCTCGGTGGTGGCCATCGGACCCACGCAGGCCGCAGACTGCGGCTCGGACAACGCGGCCTCGACCAGCAACAACGGGTGCAAGGGCAAGACGCCGAAGACGTTCACCACGCGCTTGCCGGCCAAGCCGACGCACCAGCTCTACTTGAACACGTACGGCCGCTCGGAGAGCGACATCAGCGAGTTCCTGACGAACTGCAGCGTGCGGAGCTGGTAAGGCCTCGCCGGGCCATCGCGCGCACGAATCGGCCGTGTGCGCGATACTCGTGACATGACGCTGCGTAAAGCCTTCGCGCTCCTCGTCGCGCCCCTCCTCCTCGCGCCCCTCGCCTGCGGCGGCTCCAGCGACGAGGGCCCCATCACCGGCACGCGCGCCCGCTTCGACCTGCGCGCGCTCACGGCCGCGAACGACGACTTCTACGGCCTGCCCTTCCCGTCGGATCTGCGCAGCGACGGCATCGGGCTGAACCTCGCGGCGTTCCCCAACCCGGAGGCGAGCGGGCTCCTCGACGACTACGTGAACGCGCTCTACGACTCCGTGCCTGGCTTCGGCAGCAGCGCGGCCATGTACGTGCAGTTCTCGGGCGCGCTCGACCCCTCGACCATCCCCACGGATCCCGCGGCGACGCTCGCCACGGACAGCCCGATCCAGCTCATCGATCTCGGCGACTTGGGCAAGCTCGCGGGCCAGAAGCGCGACGACGACTCCACCATCGGCGCGCGGCTGCCGCTCAAGACCAAGTGGTTCGGCCCGGCCACGCTCTTCGTGCACGCGAACACGCTCGCGCTCCTGCCCGTGCCGGGGATGCCGCTCTTGCCGCGGCACACGTACGCGCTGGTGCTCACGGATGACCTCAAGGACTCCGCGCACGCGAGCGTGGTGGCCGATGAGGCGACGCGCCGCGCGCTGGGCGTGTGGACCTCGTCTGCCGCGACCAAGAAGGCCGAGGACGTCACCATGCCGTTCGTGTCGTGGGCCAAGGCGAGCGGCTATCCGCTGTCGCACGTGGTGCTCGCGAGCGTGTTCACGGTGCAGGACTCGACGGGCCCGATGATCGCCGTGCGCGACGCCGTCCACGCGCAGCCACAGCCGACGCCCAACAGCGACTTCGCGTACTACCGGACCACCTCGAAGACGTTCGTGTTCACCGGCACGTTCCCGGTGGCGAACTTCCAGCAGGGCACCGTGCCGTATCTGCACAGCGGCGGCGCGTTCCAGTTCGACGCGAGCGGCAAGGCGATCGTGCAGCGCACCGAGCAGGTCCGCTTCGCGCTCACCATCCCCAAGGGGCCGTCGCCCACGGGCGGCTTTCCGCTCGTGCTCTATGCGCACGGCACCGGCGGCTCGTACCTCTCGTGCAGCGACGAGGGGCTCGCGGATTCGTTCGCCGCGCTCGGGCTCGCCACGCTGACGATGGACCAGGTGATGCACGGTCCGCGCAACCCGACCTGCGATGAGAGCTCGCCCAGCTACGAGACCTGCGTGGGCCTCGACTACTTCAACTTCTTCAACCCGTACGCGGGCCGCGACAACACGCGCCAGGGCGGCGCGGACGGCTTCATGCTCACGCGCCTCGCGCACGTCTTGAACGTGCCTGCGCCGATGCACCCGCAGGCGATCGCGACCTCGCTGGAGACGGACCACTTCGTGTTCGTGGGGCACTCGCAGGGCGGCCTGACGGGCGCGCCGTATGTCGCGGCCGAGACGGAGCTCGCGGGCGCGGTCTTCTCGGGCACGGGCGGCGTGCTGGCGATCACGGTCTTGCAGCGCAAGGACCCCGTCGACTTCAAGGCGCTCGCGGAGTCGCTCCTCAACATCACCGGCAAGGAGGAGCTCGAGCCGTTCCACCCCGTGCTGGCGCTGGTGCAGACGTTCATCGAGCCCGCCGATCCGCTCAACTACGCGCGCCACTTCCAGCAGAGGCCGCTCTCGTCGGGCCCGCGCGATCTGCTCATCTTCGAGGGCCTGCTCGACCAATTCACGCCCGCGGAGACGAGCGAGGCCTTCGGCGCCGCGGCGCGCGTGGACATCGGCGGCACGCTCTCGCACGCGGGGCCCGCGTACACGCTCTTGGGCCTCGCCAACAAGCCGCTGCCGCTCTCGGGCAACATCGCGCTCGGCGCCACGCCGCGCACCGGCGCGCTCTTGCAGTTCCCCAACAACGACCACTTCGCCATCTTCGACAACCCGCAGGCGCGCTGCCGCATGAACGGCTTCGTGCAGAGCGCGTTCAGCGGAACGGCGACGATTCCGGCCTGTCCATGAGGGGCCGGCCTTTCGAAGCGCCGTGCTCGAATGGAGATTCACCGCAGAGACGCAGAAGCGCGGAAGATCGACAACACGCCTGTCTTCTGCGTTTCAGCGTCTCTGCGGTGAGTGATCGGGCGAGCAACTCCCTGCACAAGGACCGCTGGAGACTTCCATGCGCAAGACCAAGATCGTCGCCACGCTGGGCCCCGCCTCCTCCGAGCCGGTGATGCTGGAGCGGCTGCTCTCCGCCGGCGTCGACGTGGCGCGGCTCAACTTCAGCCACGGCGTGTACGAGCAGCACAAGAAGAACTGCGAGAACGTGCGCGCCATCGCCCAGAAGCTGAAGCGGCCGATCGCGGTGCTGCTGGATCTGCAGGGGCCGAAGATCCGCGTGGGCAAGCTGCCGAGCGGCTCGGTGCAGCTCGTGGCGGGGGAGACGCTGACCATCGACTGCGCGCCGGGCGCCAACGCGCGCGCGGGCGTCGTGCCCTGTGACCACCCGGGCCTCGCGCACGACGTGAAGCCGGGCGATCCGGTGCTGCTCGACGACGGCAAATTGCGCATGACCGTGGAGGACATCACGGGCACGGAGGTGCGCTGCCGCATCGTCGAGGGCGGCGAGCTCAAGGAGCGCAAGGGCATCAACCTGCCGAGCTGCCACGTGACGGACACGGCGCCCACCGAGAAGGACAAGCTCGACCTCGCCTTCGGGGTGAAGGAGCTGATGGTCGACTACCTCGCGCTCTCGTTCGTGCAGAGCGCGCGCGACGTGGACGAGGCCAAGGCGCTCGCGGGCACGGTGCCGGTGATCGCCAAGATCGAGAAGCCGCAGGCGGTGCACAACCTCGACGCCATCATCCACACCGCGGCCGGCTGCATGGTGGCGCGCGGCGATCTGGGCGTCGAATATCCGCTGCGGCGCGTGCCGGTGATCCAGAAGGACATCATCGAGAAGGTGAACGCGCGCGGGAAGCTCGTGATCGTGGCGACGCAGATGCTGGAGTCCATGATCGAGGCGGCCTCGCCCACGCGCGCGGAGGTGAGCGACGTGGCCAACGCGGTGCTCGACGGCGCCGACGCGGTGATGCTCTCGGCGGAGACGGCGAGCGGCAAGCACCCGGTCCTTGCGGTGCGCGCGATGGCCGACGTGATCGAGGAGATGGAGGCCTCGCCGCGGTACCGCGCCCTGCCCTTGCCGGAGCTGGCGCAGGAGGGCAGCACGGTGACCACCGCGGTCGCGCGCGCGGCGGCGGCGGCGGCCAAGCAGCTCAACCTGCGCACCATCGCGGTGTACACGCGCAGCGGTGAGCTCGCGCGGCTCGTGTCGGATCACCGGCCGCCCTCGGACGTCTACGCCTACACGCCCAGGCCCGAGGTGCACCAGCGGCTGGCGGCGCTCTGGGGCGTGCGCTCGTCGCTCTCGCCCGAGCACTTCCGCACCACGGACTTCATGGTCAAGCACATCACCGAGGACCTGCTCGCGCGCGGCGTCGCGCACAAGGGCGAGACCATCGCCATCGTGGGCCCGACGCCGCCGGACCGCTCGGGCTGGGGCGCGTCGATGCTGCAGGTGGCGCAGGTGTGAACGTGCCCCGGGTGAACCCGTGCCAGGCGTGACCGTCAAGCCGCGCACCGCCAGCCTCGCCGTCGCGCTCTCTGCGCTCGGCTTCGGCGTCATGGTCGTGTTCGCCAAGCGGGTCTCCTTCCGCCTGCCCGGGCCGGAGGTCGCCTGGCTGCGCTTCCTCGTGGGCGCCCTCGCCTGCGGCCTCGCCACGCTGCGCCGGCCGCTCGCGTTCGCCAACAAGCGCCTGCTCGTCCTGCGCGGCCTCATGGGCGGCTCGGCCGTGCTGGTGTTCTTCCTCGCCGTCGAGCACCTGCACGTGGGCGTCGCCACCTTGCTCAACTACACCGCGCCCCTCTGGGCCACGCTCTGGGCCGCGGTGTTCCTGCGCGAGCACCCCAAGCGCCTCACGCTCGTGGCCATGGCGGTGGCCTTCGCGGGCGTGGTGCTGGTGCTCACCGGCCGCGAGGCGCTCAGGGGCATGGACCTGCGCTGGCAGCTCGTCGGCGTGCTCTCGGGCGTGCTCTCCGGCGCCAGCGTCGCCGTGATCCGCGAGCTGCGCCGCACCGACGGCTCGTGGGAGATCTTCGCCGCGTTCAACCTCGGCGGCCTCGTGGTCTGCGCGCCGCAAGCCCTCGGCCAGTGGGTGTCGCCCACGCCGTTCGAGTGGTCGCTGCTCGTGCTGGTGGGCCTGCTCTCGGTGGGGGCCCAGCTCGCGCTCACGTGGGCCCTGCGCTACGCCACCACCGCGGGCTCGGGCGTGTTGATGCAGCTCACGCCGGTCGCGGCCTTCGTGGGCGGCGCGCTGGCGTTCGGCGACACCATCCCCCTGCAGAGCCTCGTGGGCGCGGGCATCGCCGTGGTCGGCGTGGGCTGGGGCGCGTACCTGGGCAGCGTGCCCGACGAGGACGGCTAGCGCTGCGAGCCAACGGCTCGACGGATCGCTCGCGTCGGTCGCTGCACGACACCTGACAGGAGCGCGCGGCGGGACTACACTCCCTGCATGCGCACCTTCGCAGCCCTCGTGCTCGCGCTCGGCTTCCTCACCTCACCCGCGCGCGCCGACGACGAACCCAAGGATCCCAAGGGCACCAGGCAGCTCAAGCTGTCCCTCGGCGAGCGCCGCTCGATCCACATGAACGAGCCCGGCACCCGCGCCGTCTGCGACGATCCCTCCATCGTCAAGGCGGACCTCAGCGACGCCGAGGGAGTCACGCTCGAGGGCATCGGCCTCGGCACCACGCTCTGCGGACTGCGCGGCCCAGGCGGCACGCAGCACGGGCTCTACCGCGTCACCGTCGTGCCTCCGCCCAGCAAGAGCCACCCATGACCTCCGCCCAGCTCCGTGAGTTCCTCTCGCGCACGCCGTTCTTCGGCGGCCTCGACGCGCACCAGCTCGACCGCGTGGCCTCCATGCTCAAGGCCAAGGACGTCGCCCGCGGCACCGTCATCTTCACCGAGGGCGAGCAAGGCCGCTCGATGTACGTCGTCGAGTCCGGCGAGCTGGTCGCGCGCCAGGCCGGGCACCAGGGCCGCGACGTGAAGCTCATGCGCATGCGCGCCGGCGACTTCTTCGGGGAGACCACGCTCATCGAGATGCAGCCGCGCCCGTTCACCGTGCTGGCCGAGACCGACGCGCGCCTGCACGAGCTGACGAACATGGACCTCTACAACCTCTACAAGCAGGACGTGAACGCGTACGTGATGGTGCTGCAGAACATCAACCGCGAGCTGTGCCGGCGGCTGCGGGGCGCGAGCAATCGCCTCGCCGACATCGCGGACGACGAGGACGTCACGCAGATCACGACGCCGGTGCCGCGGCCACGCTGAGCAGGCGGATGGACAACCGCGGCGCCCTGCGGTAGGTCGTCCACATATGCTGACCAGATGGTCATTTCGTCTGACCGCCCTGCTCGCCCTTCTCTGCGCACTGGCCTGCAGTGGCCCGGTCGTCGCGCCTGAGGCTCCTGGTGGTCACGACGCTGGACCTGCGGGCGCCGACGCGGGAGCACACGTCGACGCGGGGTCCAACGCTGACGCTGGCGCGGACGCGGACGGGGGCACTGCCGCGGATGCAGGCGACGCAGACGCTGGCGCGGATGCAGGCTCGGCAGCCGACGCTGGGTCAAGCGACGCGGGCTCGACGGACGCGGGGACGACGGACGCGGGCTCGACGGACGCGGGCACGATCTCCGGCACGGCCCCCGCGGGCGCGATCGCGGGCGAGGTCCTCGCGGCCGCCGACAACGCCGTCGCCGTCTCGGGCGGCAAGAGCACGGCGTTCCGCTTCGAGGCCGCGCCCGACGAGCACGTGGCGCTGCGGCTCGACTTCACCTCGAGCGAGCGCGGCGTGAAGCTCACGGTCCTGCGCTGGGACGGCGAGGCCGCGGTCCAGATCGGCTACACCGACGGCGGCGCCGGGCTGCGCGTGCTCGCGGTCCACGACGAATCCGGCCCGCGCACCTTCTGGGCGCGCGTCGACGCCACCGTGGATTCGATCACCGGCGCCGCGCTGCACCTCGCGCGCACGCCCTTCGCCGACGCGCCCAAGTGCACGAGCGACTGCGCGCGCCTCATGCAGCTCCCGCTCCCCA
The DNA here is from genome assembly GCA_018266095.1 of Deltaproteobacteria bacterium. Lineage (GTDB taxonomy): Bacteria > Myxococcota > Myxococcia > Myxococcales > 40CM-4-68-19 > CAIWCD01. The sequence continues at coordinate 376 of JAFEBC010000434.1, read as the reverse complement.
TCGCGCCCGCCACCGACGGCTACGACACCAGCGCCGCCATCATGCGCTACCAGTTCGGCCGCAGGGATCTGCTGATGTTCCTGCGCGAGGCCGGCCGCCGCATGGTCAGCGAGGGCCGCCAGCCGTTCGCCGTCGAGGACCTCTCGCAGTGGGACGGCCAGACGCCCGGCACCGACGTGGGCTCGCCGCGCCACGCCTCGCACCAGCGCGGCAAGGACGTCGACGTCGCCCTCTACGGCACCGACGAGAAGGCCCTCTTCCGCAGCTATTGCACCACGCACACCGTGACCGGCGGCCGCGAGTGCATCGCGGGCACGCGCAGCGCCCTCTTCGAGGCCCTCTACGACGCGCGGCTCATCGGCGCCTTCTACGCCAG
>JAFEBC010000433.1 GCA_018266095.1 Deltaproteobacteria bacterium | reverse complement strand
GTACGAAGGATCGCGCGCCATCAGATCGATCGCGCTCTGCCCCGCGTACAGCTTCGGATCCGGCAGCGCCCGGAACGGATCCGGCGCCAGCGCGCGCGTCATCACCACCGCCTCGCGCACGAACCGCTCCAGCGCCTCCGGCCGCAGATCCGACGAGCCCACGCTCGCGTAGCGCCCGTCGACATAGAGCTGCAGGCCGACCCCGCGCGTCGTGGCCTCGCTGATCTTCTCCAGCGCGCCGTCGCGCCACTCCAGCTCGACCGAGCGCTCCTTGTACGCGCCCGCCGCCGCCTCTTGCGCGCCGTGCTTCCTGGCCAGCGCCACCGCCGCGCGCGCCGCGTCCAGCATCGTCTCGCTCATGGTCTAGCTCGCCTTCTTCACGCCGCGGCCACCGACCGTCAGCGACGACACGCGCACCGTCGGCATCCCCTGCGACACAGGCACGCTCTGCCCGTTCTTGCCGCACGTCCACCCGCCCTCGTCGATGATCAAGTCGTCCCCGACCATGTCGATGAGCGAGAGCACCTTGGGCCCGTTGCCGATGATGTTCACGTCCTTCACCGGCTGCGTCAGCTTGCCGTCCTCGATGAGCCAGCCGTTGGTCACATAGAAGGTGAAGTCGCCGGGCCCGATGTTCACCTGCCCGTTCGAGAACGAGTCGCAGAAGATCCCGCGCTTCACCGACGCCACGATCTCATCGCGCTTGTGCGGCCCCGGCAGCATGTACGTCGAGCGCATGCGCGGCTGCGGCGCGTGCTGGTAGCTCTCGCGCCGGCCCGAGCCCGTGGGCTTCACGCCGTAGTGCCTGGCCGAGATCGAGTCGTGCAGGTACGAGCTCAGCGTGCCGCCCTCGACCAGCATGGTCTTGCCGACCTCGTTGCCCTCATCGTCCACATTGATGGCCCCGCGCGCGAAGTCCTGCGTGCCGTCGTCGACGATGCTGACGAAGTCCTGCGCGACCTTCTGATTGAGCTTATCGCTGAAGATCGACGTGCCCTTGCGGTTGAAGTCGGCCTCCATGCCGTGGCCGATCGCCTCGTGCAGCAGGATCCCCGAGGAGCCCGCGCCCAGCACCACCGGCATCTCTCCGGCAGGCGGCTGGATCGCGTCGAAGAGGATCGTCGTCTTCTCCACCGCGCGATCGACGAGCCGCTCCATGCGCTCCGGCGAGAACCAATCGAACCCCGTGCGCCCCGCGAGGTTCCACCCGTTCGACTCGCGCTGCCCGCCCTGCTCCGCCGTGCACGAGAGGCCGATGCGCGACATCGGCTGCAGGTCCTCGCTGATGCGCCCGCTCGAGTCCGCGATCAGCACCGCGCCCGACTCGTCCGCGAACGACACGCTCACCTTCTTGATGCGCGGATCGCGCGCGAAGGCCGACGTGTTGAGCCCCTGGAGCAGCGGCAGCTTCTCCTCGGTGCGCACGTCCTCCCACGGCCGCTGCAGCGGATACCGCTTGGGCAAGTCGCTCACGCGGAACGCCTCGGGCGCCATCCGCGACGGCCCGCTCGCCACCACCGCCGCCGTCTTGGCCGCGTTCAAGAGCGACTCGCGCGTCAGCTCTTCCGTGAAGGCGTAGCCCTGCTGGTCCCCCTTCACCACGCGCACGCCCGCGCCCAGCGAGACGCCCGCATACGCGCGGTTCACCTCGCCGTCCTCCAAGCCCAGCGAGCTCATGACCCGGTGCTGCACGAACACGTCCGCGCGATCGCCGCCCGACGAGAGCGCCGCAGCGAGCGTGTCGCGCAGGAGCCCTTCGGTGATGCCGAAGCGCGAGAAATAGTGGATGCGATCCAAGGTGTCTCTCCTCGCCAACATCAATAAGGCCGTTCCGCGCCGTGGCAAACGCGATTCGTGCGCGCCCTTCGTCGGCCCTCCGAGAAAAATTTTCGCTCCGCGGACGCGCTTCGTCACCGCGCGCGGACGAATCTTGTCACCACGAAACCCACCCGCACCTTCATCTTCAAACTCGCTCGACTTTTTGCCGAATCGCCCTCTGGCAAGGCGCTTGCGAACGCAGCCTGCAGGGCCGCGGATGGCCCGCATCCCTGGGAGGGGACCCACTCTATGCGCAAGCTCATCGCAGCCATGCTGCTCGTCGCGGCGTGCTCGGCCACCGAGCCTGGCGGGCCACCCACGCCTCAGCTCTGCGTCCTCGATCAAAGCACGCTGCGCGTCTACGACGAGCGCGGTATCGGCTCCGTCACGCCCGCCTTGACCGCGGGCGATCAGGTCGGTCTGCGCGGCCCGTACGCGGCCCTCTTGCCCGCGCAGGGTCTCGTCGTCGCCAGCGATGTCGGCACCTGCGCCTGGCTGCGCTGCCCCGAGGTGCGCGCGTTCAAGGCGGCGCAGTCCGGCAACACCGCGCCCTTCGCGCACTGGCTCGGCTACTTCGACGGCGCGACGCACTTGCCCGACGACCACGCGGTGCTGCAATGGTCTGGCGACGCGGCCTTGTTCCTGAGCGATGCGTTCTTGAGCCGCGGCGCCACCGATCCCTCGGACTTCCGCGGCCAGGTCTGGCTCCCGGGCCGCGCCATCCGCTCCACTGTCTGGGATCGCGCGCGCTCGCTCCTCTACATCACGAGCGAGGACGCCCTGAACTTCACCGGCGAGCTGGCCCTCGAGGCCTGGACCCTCAGCCCCAACGACACTGTCGCGCGGACCGACCAGCGCGTCTTCGCGATCGATCTCACTGGTCACGCGCGCGGCAAGGGCTCGCTCGCCCTC
>JAFEBC010000432.1 GCA_018266095.1 Deltaproteobacteria bacterium | reverse complement strand
CCCCAGCGCGAACCTCTTCTCGCCCTACGCGAACCAGGTGTTGCTGGCGTATGGCACCGCGGGCACGGACACGGTGGCGGCCATGCCGGCGACCACCTCCACGGTCTCGGGCGCGGTGCACGTGCTGCCGCTGGGCCTGACCGGCCGCGTGCTGCCGAGCGATCTCAAGTCCGACCTCACCGGGGCCAAGCTGACGCACATCCAGCAGCTCGGCGCGGCGTACGAGGTGGGCACGAGCAAGAACGGCACCTCTCCGGCGAGCGGGTCGTATCCGCTGTATCTGTCGAACGGCGACCGCGTGTACGGCTCCATCATCTGGGACGAGGTCAACGGGCGCCTCTTGTTCGGCACCACCTCGGGCTCGGTCACCGACATCGACAAGCGCGGCACAGAGTCGGGCAACATCTACTCGATCGACACGATGGCCTCGGCCGGCTCGGAGGGCCTCACCAAGTTCGCGTCCAACACCGGCGGCATCGGCGGCACGCTGGCCTACGACGCGGACAGCGGCACGGTGCTCGCCTCGACCGACCAGTCCATCTACAAGGTGACGGGCAGCCCCACGAGCCCCAACAAGGTCGTCTACAGCGTCGATGGGACGGATTCGTCCGCCCAGGGCCTGTTGGGGTGGATCTTGAGGAGGAGCGGACGTGAGTACTAGCCGCAGACGCGGGGCCGAGCGGGGCCTGACGCTCATCGAGGTGCTGGTGGCGTTCGGCCTGCTGGCGATCGGCCTCGTCGGGCTGACCGCCGGCCTGGTCACGGCCAGCAAGTCGAACGGGCGGGCGTTCCACCGCACGCAGATGGTCGAGTTCGCGCAGAGCCGCATCGAGCGGCTCACGGCGGCCTCGCGCAAGAACATCTGCACGGCCACCTCCAGCAGCGGGCCGGTGAGCTGCTCGGGCATGGGCAACGGCACCTTCAGCACCACCGCGGCGCCCAACACGAACGGCTGGATCGCCGACCTGCTCGATCGGGCCACGGTCACCGATCCGCTCGCGCTGGCGTCCTCGAGCACGTACGGGGTCGACGTGATGGCCGGCCCCGCGCTGGTCTTCGGGAGCACGACCGGCAGCAACAACAACGCGGTGGACGACGCGGCCACCATCAGCAAGCGCACCGCGATCGCGGCGGACGCGAACGGCTGCGCTTCATCGCTGGTGACGGCCGACACCCTGTGCCGCGAGATCCACATCGAGGATCAATCGACGACGGTGGGCGCGCAGACGCTGAAGTCGTACCACATCTGGGTGCGCGTCATCCGCGGCGGCGGCAACTACCTCGACGGCATGGTCGTGCTGGAAGGATCGGTGGCGCAATGAGGAGGGCACCGCGGGGCTTCACCCTGATCGAGGTCATGGTGTCGGCGGGGATCCTGATGGTGATCCTGGCGGCCGTCACCAGCGTCCTCATCTCCATCAACAACTCGACGCAGCAGACCAACCGCGTCGCCGACCTGCAGGACAACGCGCGCACGGCGCTGGCGGTGCTGGCCAGCGATCTGCGCTCGGCGGGTCTGGGCGCGAGCAACGGCACCGTGGGCATCGCGCCCGAGGGGAAGTGGGCGGCGCGCCTGCCGACCGTGTTCTCGGGACCCCCGACCACGTTCCGCGATCCGAACAACAATACGTACACGGTCCGCTCGCTCTACATCCTGGGCGCCGAGCCGCCGACGCTGGGGATCACCGGCACCGGCGACGGCATGGTGGGCGCGATCACCGATCCCTCCAACGCGAAGCTGCGCTGCACCACGTACGCGGGCGTCCAGTACAACTGCGAGAAGTCGATGGTCGGCGCCGACGGCTACGAGCACTCGGTGGCCTACGCGCCCACGGGCTCGCCGGCGACGTTCCCGTACCTGCTCGTGCACGATCAGCAGCGCGCGTCGCTGGTGACGCCGACCGGCCTGAGCGGACCCGATGGCAACGGCGTGCAGACGCTCACGTTCAAGGAGGCCGGGTCGCTGATCTCGCCGGATCCCGCGGCGCCGTTCGGGTTCGCGCAGGGCTTCCAGGTGGCCAAGGCGCGCGTGGTGCACTGGTATCTCTTGCAGACCGATCCGGCCGCGCCGCCGCGCCTGTTCCGCAGCCGGCCGACGCTGGTGGATCAGTCGGGGAGCTGCGCGCTGCCCTTCCTGGACGAGACCTCGACCGGCACGGTGAAGGGGACCGAGATGGGCGCGGGGCCCATCGAGGACATGGAGATCCGCTTCATCTTCGACAGCAACCTGACCGACGACCCGACGCAGTTCGTGCGCACCGACAACATCGATCCCTGCGATCCCAACGCGATGACGCTCATGCGCCAGCTCCGCGAGATCCGCATCCAGCTCGTGTCGATCGGCACGTCGAAGATGACCAACCTGAGCCAGAGCGGGACGGTGGCGCGCTTCACCACGCCAGGCTTCGACGGCTCGTCGGCGTCCACGTCCACTGACGCGTATCCCCGGCGCGCGTTCGTGACCCGCATCGCGCCGCGCAACGTCATCCCGTACCGCCTGTAGCGGAGACACCATGGCCCATTCGTCCAAGCAGCCCCGAGGTGTCGCCATCGCCATGGTGCTGGTGGTGATCGTGGTCCTCTCGGTCCTCATCGCCTTCGCCATCACGGTGTCGAACCGCGACAACGTGCAGACGGCCAAGCGCGTGCACAACCTCACCGAGCAGAACGTCGCCGAGGGGGCGCTGCAGTACGCGCGCGCGTTCTTCTCCCAGAACTACACGTCGTGGTCGACGTACCTCGGGTTGACCTATCCGCCGGACGCGATCGGCTCGGCGGCGGTGACGTTCAAGTCGGCGCACCCGGAGCTGTTCCCGGCGGTGCCCAGCGGCTACACGTGCTTTGTCTACGCGCGCGATGACGCCGACGAGCTCCCGCCCGCGACGCCCAAGCCGGGCCAGGACAACAACCACCTCATCTACATCGGCGCGGTGTGCAACGGCCCGGCGAACACCAGCGCGGAGCTCAGCGCGACGCTCATCTGGGACGCCTCGCGCGTGCAGTACACCTCGCAGGCGGGCGAGGGGTCGCACGGCGTGAACAACTACCACGGGGCGAACAACCAGTCCGTGCACTAGACCGTTGGAAGAACTCGAGGCCGGCCACCTGCGCGGTGACCGGCCTCTCGTGTCTCCCACCCCCTGGTGGTCCTGCGTCGCTGCTAGAAGTCCGGCATCGCGCTCGGCGCGGCGTCGTCGAAGGTGCCCGGCGCGCCCGCTTCGGTCGAGTCGTCGTCCTGGCTGGTCGGCGGGTCCTCGTCGCCGCGGGTCGCGGCCGGGCAGTTGGCGCGGTCACCCGAGGTCTCGATCACGGTGCAGGTCGTGCTCGAGGCGGGCTTGCCGGCCTCGCACGAGAGGACGACCTTGAAGCCCTCCTGCTCGAGCTGGTTCCAGCAGGCGTGGCCGAGGATGAAGTGGCCGGCGGGCACGTCGCCGTTGGCGTTGCCGTTCTTGAGCGTCGCCGGGAGGAACACGTCCGCGCGGCCGCCGACCTCCGGGATCCAGTGGGCGCGGGCCAGCATCAGCTCGTTGCCGTTGGGGCCGGAGACCAGGTCGAAGAAGCCGCCGACGCGCACGCGGGCCTCGCCGGAGAGGCTCTTGTGGCCGTAGAAGGTGGCGGTCAGCGCAGGCGTGGTGGCCGGGTCCGGCGTGAAGCCGTCGAGGCGGTAGATGAGCATCTTGGCCATGCCGACGTGGGTGAACGAGGCGTACAGCTTGCCGCGGCCCAGGAAGGCGGAGTCGATGGTGCCCAGCTTGTCCAGGTCCATGCCGATGACGCCGCGGCCGCGGTGCGCGAGGTCGCCCTTGTGCAGGCGGCCCACGGCGACGGCGGCGTAGGTCGAGTCGTCGGCGCCCTTGGTCTTGGCCTGAAGCTTCCAGAACACGTTCACGCCGGCCTTCTTGGCGAAGAGCTCGTACGTGCCGTTGCCGCTGTCCTGCGGGCCGTACATCTTCACGTTGCCGCCCTGCATGGTGCCGGTGGTCGCGGCCAGCGCCTCGATGGGGGCGACGAGCGCCTTCACGGCCGTGTTCACGCCCTTGATCTCGGCGCGCACGTCCGCGAGGAACTCGGGGCCCGAGCCCAGCGTGGTCAGCGCCTGCTCGTCGTTGCCCTCGGCGCGGGACTGCTCGGTGGCCGCGCCCGTCATCTCGAGGGTGAGGCCCTCGACGTCGGGGGTCGAGTCGGCCAATTCGTCGCCGGTCGAGGTGGTGGTGTTGCTGCAGGCAAAGGCGCTGAGCGCCGCCGCCAGAATGAGTCCGGTGGAGGTCTTCATCTGATTGTCTCCCTGTTGGGGTTCGTGAGCGAAGACCCGGGGGCGCGCGGCGTGGTTAAGCGGGGCCAGCCAGGAAATCATGCTGCGGTGTGTCGGGTCGCACCCGGGGCGCCAGAGGTGGTTGAATAGGCGCCCTCCGGCGGAAGTCGGTGAGGAGACGGGGATTTCGCGTGCACGCGGGAGGTCATGGGATGGTCCGGCTGCTCGCGCTCGCGCTGCTCTCGTCGGGCGCGTTGGGGGTGCGGGCAGAGGTGAGCCCGTTCGCCAAGGAGCCTCCGCCGGCTTCGCT
>JAFEBC010000431.1 GCA_018266095.1 Deltaproteobacteria bacterium | reverse complement strand
CGGGCGCGCGCCGCGGCTGGCGCTCGCGGGGCCGCCGGCGCCGGCCGTGCCGGCGGGCGCGGGGGACGGGCGCTCGCGCGGGAGCTCGGTGCCGTTCACGGACACGCGCGGGCGGCGCGAGCGGCTGACGTTGACGGCGTCGCTGGAGGAGGCGGAGCGCATCACGCAGGCGGAGCGGACGGCGCTCTTGCGGGTGACCATCGGCGCGGCGTTGTTCCTCTCGTTGATGCTGTGGGCCGTGGTGAGCCGCATGCTGGTGTCGCGCGTGCGCGTGCTGGAGAACTCGATGCGCGCGGTGCAGGAGGGAAACCTCGAGACGCAGGTGCCGGTGGACGCGCAGGGCGGCGACGAGCTGACGTTCCTGGCGCGCGGGTTCAACCGGATGATCGCGCAGATCCGCGGGTTCAACGCGGAGCTCACGCGCAAGATCGACGACGCGACCGCGCGGCTCAAGGCGACCAATGAGCAGCTCGTGATCATGCAGCGCGATCTGACGGCGAAGGAGCGGTTGGCGGCGCTGGGACAGCTCGGCGGCACCATCGCGCACGAGCTGGGGAATCCGCTCAACGCGCTCTCGGGGCACGTGCAGCTCATGGCGCGGCGGCCGGATCTGCCCGAGCCGATCAAGGACAAGCTGACGATCGTCAACGGCGAGGTGCAGCGGATGACGCAGATCATCCGGCGCTTCCTCGATCAGACGCGCGGGTTCACGCCGGCGGTGGAGAACGCGCGGCTCAAGGCGCTGGTGGACGAGGCGCTCGACCTGACCATCGGCCAGGAGCAGCGCGGGAAGCTGCAGCTCGTGGCGCAGGTGGAGCCGGACGCCGAGCGCGTGCGCACCGACGCGGGCCTCGTGCGGCATCTCTTGGTGAACCTGGTGGCGAACGCGGTGGACGCGATGCCGGGCGGCGGGAGCCTGACGGTGCGCGGGCGGCGCGATGGGGGCGAGCTCGTGCTCTCGGTGGCGGATTCGGGCGCGGGCATGCCGCCGGAGGTGCGCAAGCACATCTTCGAGCCGTTCTTCACCACCAAGCCGACGGGGAAGGGCACGGGCCTGGGGCTGTCGATCTGCAAGGAGATCGCGCGCGCGTTCAAGGGGCGCATCGACGTGGAGAGCGAGGTGGGGAAGGGCACGGTGTTCACGGTGCGTTTCCCTGCGGAGCCGTGGCAGGAAGCGGCGTAGTGTGCGGCCGCGGATGAAGCCGCGCGCGGCGGCGGTTCGAGCGAGGTGGACGTGTCTTCGGTGAGCGACAAGGCCCGCATCCTGGTGGTGGACGACGACGCCTCGTCGCGCGGCGTGCTGGAGCAGTTCCTCGCGGAGGACGCGCACGGGGTGACGAGCGCGTCGGACGGCGCGGAGGCGATCCGGCTGCTCGAGGAGGAGCGCGAGCAGGGCGGCGATGGCTACGACGCGGTGGTGAGCGACATCCGCATGGTCGAGGCGGACGGGCTGCAAGTGCTCGATTGGGCGCGCAAGCACGCGGTCGAGACGCCGGTGATCCTCGTGACGGCGTTCGGCAACGTGGACGGCGCGGTCGACGCGATCCGGCGCGGCGCGTACGATTACATCTCCAAGCCGTATGACCTGTCGGCGATCAAGCTGGTCATCGATCGGGCGCTGCGGCACAGGCGGCTCGCGGCGGAGAACCGGCGGCTCAAGCGGGAGATCCGCGACCGCTACTCGCTGACGAACGTGGTGGGCCGCAGCGAGGCGATGCTGCAGGTCTACAAGACGGCGGCGCGCGTGGCGCTGACGGACGCGACGGTGCTGGTGGTGGGCGAGAGCGGCACGGGCAAGGAGCTCGTGGCGCGCGCGATCCACTCGGCCAGCGGGCGCGGGTCGGGGCCGTTCATCGCGGTGGACTGCGGCGCGATCGCGGAGGGCGTGCTGGAGAGCGAGCTGTTCGGCCATGCGCGCGGCAGCTTCACGGGCGCGACGGGGGCGCGGCGCGGCTTGTTCGAGGAGGCCACGGGCGGGACCATCTTCCTCGACGAGATCGGCGACATCGGTCCGCGCATCCAGGGACAGCTCTTGCGCGTGCTGCAAGAGGGCGAGATCCGGCCCGTGGGCGAGTCGCAGGCGCGCAAGGTGGACACGCGCGTGGTGGCCGCGACCAACAAAGACCTGGCCGAGTTCAGCCGCGTGGGGCGCTTCCGCGAGGACTTGTTCTATCGACTGAACGTCGTGACCATCCGCCTGCCGCCGCTGCGGGAGCGGCGCGAGGACATCTCGCTGCTCGCGGAGCACTTCGCGTCCAAGCACGCCGGTGTGCGCGGCGCGACGATCACGACGTCCGCCCGTGAGGCCATGCTGGCCTACGACTGGCCGGGAAACGTGCGCGAGCTGGAGAACGCCGTCGCGCGCGCGCTGGCCCTGAACCCGGGCGGCACGATCCTCGCGGACGATCTCCCCGAAGCCGTGCGCACCGCAGCCCGCACCCCGCGGCCGCTCCCCGTGCAGCCCGTGCCGACGCCGAGCACCGGGATCGCGCTCGCCGCCGAGCAGATGATCGCGGACCGCCCGTCGCTCGACGAGCTGAGCCGGCGCTACGCCGAGCGCATCCTGCGCGAGACCGGCGGCAACAAGACGCGCGCGGCAGAAGTGCTGAAGATCGACCGCAAGACCCTGTCGCGCCTGCTCGGACCGGACGAGTAGCGCAGCCAAGTCGAACGACACGGCCGCGCAGGGAGCCCCGCGCGTCAGGGGGCTGCTCTTGTCGTCGGGGGGCAGGTCCCAAGAAGCCACGCGTCGCGCCGTGTTCGGCCCCACCCGAGTCCAGAGCGGGCCCGGGCATGGGGAGGGATTGCGCCCGACTGAGGCGCGGCACGTCAAGGCACTCAACCGGAGCTCCCAGCACCTCGCGGACGCGAGGTGCCGGCCCAAGCCGCAGGCCTCCCGGAGGGCGCAACCCGCCCCATGCCCGGGCCCGCGGAGTTCCCAGCGTGTGACGCCCGGCACACGGCGTCACCGTGACTTCCCCCCGTCGGGAATCCGGTCACGCAGGCGCGACGTTCCTGTCCTGTAGAAGCCGACAGCGGCTCCCTGTGGGAGCAGGTGGGAGCCGCGCAAGTGCTGGAATTCAGGAGGTGCGAGATTCGCT
>JAFEBC010000430.1 GCA_018266095.1 Deltaproteobacteria bacterium | reverse complement strand
CGCGCCATACGAGCGACTCGATATCGTTCGGTGTTGGTTCGGCTCCAAGGGTCAGGCCCGTCGATACTGTGAAGCACCGCGCGACGGACCTCGGGCATCCGTGCTTCTCGGATCCTGACCTTCACACCCAACTCCGAGTTCCCCCACCCCGTTTGAATCGTCGACGCAAGACGCGCCCGTCATCAAGGCCTCCTTCCAGGCGCGGCGGCCCCTTGGGTTGCGGAGGTTGCACCTCGCCGCTGCGCCTTCGAGCGCACGCCACGATCGCCCTCCGCGAGAGATGCCGAGCGTTCGCGCAGCCGTCCTTCCTCGTTCAGGGGCAAGGGCTCGCCATCCAGAGCACTGCGGACCTGCATCCTTCGCGATGGAACATCGATCGTGGCGAAGGTGCCCGATGCGTACCGTGGAGCGGAAGGATGCAGCGGTCCTGCGACGGAGCCTGGCGAGCAGAACGCCCAGAGGCCGAAGCGCTTTGCGAACGGCACGGTCTCCTTGCCGACCAGGAACAGATGCGGTCCGGCGAGTTCTCTTCGCAGCGAGCGCGGGTAGTCGAGGAGCTGGCTCGTGGTGAGCTGAAGCCCATGCAGGGTGCGCGAGATGTGCTCGGCGCTCACCTTGATCCCTTCGATGTCTCCGCGCCAGTACACCCCTTGCCGCAGGAGCCAGAGGCGTGAGGCCTGGTTCAAGATCCTCGGACGCGTTCGCACGAGTCGACGGTCCGCCGGACTCATCAGTGTGACGGCGCTCGCTGAGCGGAGGAGGTCGACGGTGGCTTGCGGACTGCTGCCCAGTCCGCCGAGGAAGAACACGAGGTCGCACCGAAGGCGCTTGCTATGTCGGAGCGCACTTTGGAGCGACGCGGTGTCGCCGCTCGAATGGCTGAGCACTGAGATTCGGATCATGCGGTTCTCGAAGGTGTGTGCGAGCTCAATGCAGGTCGACCTCGGACCCGTCGACGACACGGAAGACCTTGAACCGCAGTGAAGGCAGGTCGAGGGTGGCGAACGTCGCGCTCGTCGGGACGCCAGCCGGGTTGTTCACGCGAAGGAGGGAGCCGGGATTTGCGACCATCCAGCCACCAATCACACGGCGGCAGAACGGCTCATGGGTGTGTCCGACGAAGAGAACGTCTGCGCCAGATCGGCGGGCCACGATCTGGAGGTCAGGGGTCGCGAAGCCCCGTGGAATGCCGTTCATGTCTGAGCCAGGGCGCGCGTGCCAGGCGGCGAGCGTCAGCCCCTCTGCGCTCATCCTCCAATGAGTCGGAAGACGAGTGAGCCATTCGCGGACGTCCTCAGAGAGGGCACTCGATCGTTCCTTCGCGGCCCAGCGATCGTGGTTGCCCCGGATGGTCGGGATCTGACGATCGCGGAGGAGTCGCACCACTTCATTGGGGTTCGATCCGGAGTCGACGACATCGCCAAGGCAGATCGTGACGTCACAGCTCATCGCCTGGATTCGCCCGAGCGCCAGCTCCAGGGACTCCTGGTCGGCGTGGACGTCGCTGAAGACGGCGATTCGCATTGCGTCACTCGGGGGTCGGCAGGCGGAGGTATTCTCGACAGGGCTCATCGTTGGTCACCTATGCAACCGAGAACATTATGTCACCCTTAGTGACTCAAGACAACAAAGGCACCTCGCGACCTTCGTTCGCCAAGGGAGTGCTGGGGGTTGGGATCGCGCAGCAACTGCGCCCACTCGCTCAAGGACTTTCGCGCCTGGACGCGGCACGCAAGAGCTCGTTCGGTCCGGGCGGGCGAGCGATCCTCGACTGCATTCATGAGGCTGAGCGGCCCATCGGCGCGGCGGCCGTCGTGCGCATGCTCTTCCTCGACCGCCAGCCGGTCCAGCGAACGCTCGAGCGATTGAGAGCGAATGGCCTCGTGGAGCGCCTAGAGAACCCGGATCATCTGCGCGTTCCGCTCTTCAAGTTGACCAAGAAGGGGACCTCCGAGTTGGAGAAGGTCCACGAGGCAGAGGCAGAGGTGCTAGGAGCGATGTTGGCGCCGTTCACCAACTCTGAGCTCGAGGCATGCGCCCGGTTGTTGCTCCATCTGAGGATCGAGCTGTCAGTTCGCGAACAGGGCCCCAGCGTGAAACACAAGCGCTGATCGACCACCGCCGCCGCTGACTCTAGATCAAGGCCGGTGACCGACAGTTCAGGCCCGGCGACCGGATCGCGTCGGCCGCTTTGTACTCGCCGCCTGTCGTGCACCTCTGGCTGCGAGCCGCACAACTGCGAGGATGCTGCTCAAGTCGCTCCGCGGCAGATCGCTGAGCTCTCGAACTAAGGCTTGTAGCTCCGGCGCAAGCCGCGGGCGCGGCCCTGACTTCGACGCGCCAAGGAGACCGGCCAGCGGCTCGCCGAGAACCGCAGCCAGGCGCTGCAGCGTGTCCGTGCGCGGCACGCTCTCGCCCCGCTCCGCTCGAGCCAGTGTCTCCGTGGTGCAATCCGCGAGTTCGGCCAAGGTCGCCTGGGACAGGCGTGCACGTAGGCGCGCTGTGCGGATTCGCTTGCCAAGGTCTGACGCGCCGCTCGTGTCCTTCACAGAGCGCGACCGTAAGCGAGGCGCTTGATGTCCGCGAGGAAGCGAAGCACCTAGTATCCAACTACCTGCGCGCTCCGATCTTCATCTCGGTCATGGGCGCGCCCTTGGGGGAGGGCCGTATGCGCGTCGTCGGAACCCTGTTGTTGCTTGGTCTGGCCGCCTGCTCATCGAGCAGCGACAGCTCTGTGGTTGCTGGGACGGGCATCAAAGTCGACGCGCTCACTCGAACGGTGAGCGTCGACGACTCGGTGGTGCCCCTGCTCAAGTCGTGTGCCGCGGGCAAGTTCGTCCGAAGGACCACGGATGGCACTGCGTGGGAGTGCGTCCAAGGAGAGGTCGGGCCGACGGGCGCGACGGGTTCGCAAGGGCCCACAGGAGCAACGGGGCCAACTGGCCCTGCCGGGACTACCGGGCCAACAGGGCCAACGGGCGCGACTGGAGCAACTGGGCAAACCGGGCCCCAGGGGCCGACCGGCACTCAAGGACCAGCGGGAAGTGGTGCGCCGACCGTCTACGACTCGAACAACAACGTCGTGGGTGTCTTGGTTTCGGTCAGCGGCGCCGCCGCAACGGTTCTGCGGAACGGGCTGCTCTACGTCGTGAACCTCAACACCGGCAGCTACACGCCGTCGGCCGCGATCTTCTACTACTCGTCCAACAACTGCTCCGGTACGCCGTACGTCGACTTCGGGTCCAGTGCACCGCGGCAGCTCACCTTCGTCCGCTACGAGCAGTCGCCTGTTGGAAGCGGCGCGACGGCGTACGTGGTTTCCAGCGGCGCGATGGTGTTCTCGGCGGGGTCGTGGTCACTCGGGACCGGGCAATGCAGCGCCCCGACCAACTCGCCTGCGAACGCCTATACCTTCGCGCAAGCGGGAACCATTCCGGCTGCCGCGGTCGGGCCACTCACGGTTCAGTAGGTCGGATCGCTTCAGGCCTTCGTTATTTGGCGCCCGAGGGAAGACTCGAGCTCTCTCAGCGAAGTCGGCTCGGGGAGTGCGGTCCCTCCCTTGCTGCTGACGAGGCGCTGGGCCGGATAGATGCTCCGGTGCCCCGAGAGCAGGTACGCGACCGCGCACACGATGACGACGTGCGGGAACGACCTCACGCCCAAGAGCTCCGCCGCCATCAGCGACAGGGCAAGCGGTGTGTTCGCCGAAGCCGCGAACACGGCCGCGAGCCCCACGCCAGCACCGAGGGCCAGAGGTATCCCCAAGAGACGCGCCAGGATGTTTCCAAGAGCGGCGCCCACGAAGAACAGAGGGGTGACCTCGCCGCCGAGGAACCCGGCTCCAAGCGTGATCGCTGTGAACAGAAGCTTCAACGCGAAAGCGTTGACTGGCAGGTGCTCGTCGCCGAATGCGCGCAGGATGGTAGGAACGCCGAGGCCTAGATAGTCGCTCGTCCCCACGAGCTTCCAAAGCAACACGACGAGCGTACCGCCAACCATCATGCGGAGCGGCAAGCGCGAGAGATATCGCTCCCCCAAGCGCTTGAGCCGGTGCGTGAGCTCGATGAATGTCGTCGAGACAGCCGCCACCGCCGCCGCGAAGATGAGCCACTTCACGAGGAGTGCGAAGGTGAGCGGAACCGTCGGCAGCTCTGGATAGTGGGCGTGCTGGATACCTAGCGCGCGCGTCGTCATGTCACCGACGATCGACGCGACCAGCGCAGGCACGAGCGCGTCATATTCGATGCGTCCGAGGACGACGAACTCGAGCCCGAAGACCGCCCCCGCGATGGGCGTGCCGAAGACCGAACCGAAGCCCCCCGCAACACCGGCCGCGAGCACCTGGCGCCGCAGCGTCTTGGCGATCCGCAGGCGATGCGACAACCAGTCGGTCAAGCTGGCGCCCATCTGGAGCGCCGTACCTTCGCGTCCTGCGCTGCCGCCGAAGAGGTGCGTGAGGACGGTCCCGATGAGAGCCATCGGCGCAGTCCGAAGGGGGATCTCCGGGCCGTCGTCATGAATGGTGTCGATGACGAGGTTGTTGCCTCCGCTGATGGCCGCGCCGAAACGTTCGTAGACCAAGCCGATCAGGAGGCCCGCGATCGGCAGGGCATCGACCAGGAACTCGTGGCTCGTGCGTAGCTCAGTCGCGCGTTCGAGGAGCCAGAGGAAGATCGCCGAGGCCCCGCCGCAGAGGACGCCCGCGAGCGAGCCGAGGAGGATCCATTGCCCCAGCGTGCGCAGCCGATCGAGGCGGCTCATGCAGCACCCAAGCGAAGCCAGGTCCCATCGACGCGAACCAGGACCGCGCCCTGGAGATCGGCCGCATTGTCGTGCACGAAGGTGTCCAGCAGAGCGCGGGGCGCGACCAGCTCGAGGCAGGTCGGCAGACCCGGCGGCGGAACGTCAGAGAGCGCGGCGGCCACGTGCTTGGCGCCGGGCGCGAACCCGGCATGCCCCTGTGAGACGCTGGCGCACGTCACTCCAACCTCGAGCGCGCGCTCCGCGAGCTCGTGTGCCAATGGCCGTCCGACAAGACGCTTCCACAAGGAGCGGCGGCGGCCCCTGGGGTGCCGCAGATAGATCCGCAAGATGCTCAACGAGTGCGTGTCGTGTTGGCCGAGTTCGCTCGTCACGTGTTCCTCCGGTCATTGCGCCGGAGGGTTCACACGAACTCCTACGGCGCCCGAGTGGGGCTGCGTCGTAGGAGTCATTGGCGGGACTTCCGCGGGTATCGGCGGACTCCACCGCCATCTGAGTTGTGTCGGTAGAGTCGTCGACGCGCTACGCACTGTCAATCGGGGCTACCTTCCACCGAGTGCGCCCCTCCTTACTCTGTCGGCGTCGACACTCGACTGCGGCGAGGTGGAACAGTTGGGTCAGGAGCGAGAGATCATTCGCCCCGACGAGAGGGACGGCGGCGCCGTGAACGCGATGGAGACTCCAGCCTTGCCGGCTTCTCGGCAGCACGTATCGCTGTCTTCACCAGGAGATGCTCGACCACTCTGAGACAGTTGACGATTTCTGCTTGAGTGAACGGCGCGAACATCAGCGGGATCTCTCCGAGTTCCCTCGTTCGCACGAGCCTGATCACCTCGGCACCGTCCTTGGTCAGTCGGAGAAGCACAGAACGCCGGTGGTGGGGATTCGGCGCACGCACGACCAGGCCCGCGCTCGCCAGCCGGTCAACCACCGGCTGAACGGACTGGCGATCCAACGTCAGGATCCGCGCGAGAAACGGAACTGTCGCGCCCTCCGCCCCAGCCTCGTGGAGCAGGTCGAGCACGTCGCGCATGGCAAGGCTGACACCAGGTACGGGCATTCGAGTCTCGAAGAGGCGCTGCAAGCCGACTTGTAGCGGTCGAATGCGCCGGAGGAGCCGATAGCCGGCCTCGGCCTTTGTCTTCGGACCCATTCGCGGTGAGGGCATCGCAGGAGGGTACGACAAACCCGCTTCCGTGGCCCGTGAAGCCAGGCCAGGCGGCCCGGTTGCGCTTGCCACCGGAGCTGCCTATTCTCACATTGACAGTAACGTTGTCATGATGGAGTCGGCGCGGATGACGAACTCGAACAGTGCGGCCGGGTGGATCGCGCAGCGAATGGACCTCCGTGGGATTCAGTCGACGATCCCCAGCGAGCGACGCGCCGACCAGCGCCGCTTGAACGCCCGACGCTTCGTTCCCTATCTCTGTCGCGACGTCTCCGAACGGCCGCGCCACCTGCGGATCCGATCCGCTCAGCGCGGCACGGGTAGCTCGGCTCGGCGGCGCTCGACACCCGCCCGCCGTAGCCGGGCTTCAGGTCGCCCGGGGCGAGGCAGCCCACTGAGCGCTGGGGGTGGCGATGACGGCGGTGATGGCCCACCAGATCGTGAGATGAGCCCGCAACTGATGGCCCTCATCGATGACCTAGCCGACTTCGCGGCTGACCTGTTTCTCAAGCAACGAATCCACCAGAATGAGCCCTACGATGAATGAACCCCTTCCACAGGCTCCAGCCAGCACCCAGCCGCGGGTGGCGCTCTACGCCCGCTTCAGCACCAACCGCCAGGATGCACGGTCGATCGACGACCAGCTCCGTCGCTGTCAGGCCTATGCGAGCTTGCGCGACTGGAGGGTCGTCGGCACGTACGCGGACCTTCACGTCAGCGGCTCCCACATGGAGCGCGGTGAAGTGCAGCGCCTCTTGTCCGATGCGCGCCGACGAGGCGGGGCCCCGTTTCAGTTCGTATTGGTGGATGACCTCTCACGCCTCTCTCGCGACGTGGGCGATATGTGGCGCGTCGTCTTCGGTGACCTTGCTTCGGCAAATGTCGCAGTCGTCGACGTGAGCTCTGGCGTGGTCTCAACGGATGACGTGTCGGAGATGCAGTTCGGCGCGCAGGCACTGCTCGGGACGATGCTCCGCAAGCACGTGCGTCGCCAGACACACCGCGGCCTCGAAGGACGTGCCCTCGGCGGCTTCTGCACGGGCGGGCGTACCTTCGGCTACGCGAGCGTGCAGGAGACGAACCCGCCCGATCCGCTTCATCCACGCAAAGTCCGAGTCATCCAGGAAGAACAAGCGGTGACCGTGCGGCGCATCTTCACGGAGTACGCGAATGGCTCTGGGTATGCCGCGATCGCTGCATCGTTGAACGCCGACGGCGTGCCTGCCCCCTACGACGCCACGAGGCGCCCGGTTCCTCGGCATGGGTGGGCGGGCAGCACCATCCGCGCGATGCTCTTCAACCGGGCGTACATCGGCGAGCTGATCTGGAACCGGCGGCAGTTCTCCAACCGCCCCGGACAGCGTGCACGCAAGGCCCGCAAGCGGCCCGTCGCCGAACACCGCACCACCACGAGGCCCGAGCTTGCGATCGTCAGTCGCGAGCTGTGGGACGCGGTGCACAGCCGTCTCGGGCGACGAGCCGGTGGCCGCCCGAGCGGGACGGGCAGCAGGACCTATCTGCTCAGCGGGCTGCTCTCGTGCGCGACCTGCGGGGGAAACATGAGCGTCATCGGTGCATCGGTCCGGGACGGTCGGCGCTATCCTCAGTTCGGCTGCTCGGCGCGCAAGAACAAGGGCCGTTCTGTGTGCTCGAACGGAATGACCATCTCGGAGGACAAGCTCAACAAGATGGTCTTGGGGGCGCTGAGTGACGCCTTGCTCGCTCCGGGGTGCATCGACCGCTTCGTCGCCCGTTTCAACGCGCGAGTCGCCGCTGCACAGGAGGGGAACGCCGTGGAGGAGGCGCGAGCGCAGGCCCTGAAGGCCGTCCTGGACCAGGAGGAGCGCGTCCGCCGGCTGACAGACGCAGTCGTGCAAGCGGGCTGGTCGGATGCCCTTGGCGTGCGGCTGAAGCAGGAGGAGGCCCGTCTGGCTGCGCTGCGGCAGGATGTCCCGGCAGCAGGTGAAACCGCTGGCGTCCGCATCGTCCCGCACCCGGCGAAGATCGAGACTTACCTGCGCGACCTCATGGGCACCCTGTACTCGACACCCGAGCGCGGCCGACAGCTCCTGGCCAAGCACCTCGGCAAAATCACTCTGACGCCACAAGTAGTTGGGGGCCGCCGCTACTACGAGGCCACCTCCAACTTCGACCTCTCGGTCACCCTTGCAGGGGACCGAGAGGCCAGAGTCAGAGATAACTATGGTTGCGGGGACAGGATTTGAACCTGTGACCTTCGGGTTATGAGCCCGACGAGCTACCGGACTGCTCCACCCCGCGTCAGCGATGGGAGCGGGTAGATAGACCCATCGCGCTTGGGTGTCAACGTCATTCGGTGTGCGCCGCCGTTCGAGGGTGAATCCGCTCGGGCCGGCGGCTAGTGCACTTGGGCGAGCTGCCGCCGCAAGAGCTCGTTCTCGAAGGCCAGGCCGGCCTGCGCGCTGGCGAGCTCGAGGATCTCCAGCTCGTCGATGGCGCGGTTCGAGTGGCCGTTGTCCACGTAGACCACCGCGATGACCTGCCGCCCGCCGAGGACGGGGAACACCGCGTACTGCCCGGTGACGGGCCGGCCGACCATGCGCGAGAACGCGTCCGGCAGGGGCGCGTTGTCCTCCGCGCCGATGCGCACGCGGGCATCGCCCAGGCAGTCGGTGAACACGTTGCGGGCGCTCATGGGCACGCGCAGGCCGCGGGTCATCTGCGCGAGCGGCTTGCCCTGCGTGCTGGTGCCGAACGCGCCCAGCGCCACGAGCTCGTCGCGCTTCGCCAAGAAGAGCACGGCGCGCTCGACGGACTCGGAGATGATGTTCATCAGCGAGAGCGAGATCGAGGTCGAGATGAGGCCCGAGTGCAGGTCGCCGAGCACGCGGCGCAGGCGCGAGAGGTGGCTCTTGAGCTGCTCGGGGTCGCTGGTGGTGCCGGGCAGGTCCACGCGCGAGCGGGTCTGCGAGAGGACGCACGCGGCCAGGACGCGCGCCTCGGCGGGGAGCACGGACAGGGCGCCGGCGGCGTAGGCGCGCACGGGGTCGATGGTGCCGTCGTGCACGGCCACGAGCGTCGCGCGCGGACGGCTGCGGCGCAGGGCCGAGAGCGCCTGGATGGGCACGGTGCCCCCGCGCAGGTCGAGCAGCACCAAGGGCGGCCCCTCTCCCGGAGGCGGCAGGCCGGCGTCGCGCAGGCTCACGCGCACCATCACCAGCGGGGCGTCCCCGAAGGCGCGCTGCAGGTCCTCGGCGAGCTTGTCGTCGGCGGTCACGAGCTGGACGCGGGCGCGCGCGGGCGCCTCGACGGCCTCGCGCGGCAGCGGGCGGTTCACGCTCACGCTCAGGCGATTGATGGGCGTCACCGGCTTCGAGGGCGTGTGGATGGCCGGCACCGTGATCGGCTTCTGCGTGGCGGCGAGCGGCGGCGTCCCGGCCACGGGCGTCAGGCCGTTCGCGGGCGTCATCGTCGACCCGGAGATGCGCCCGGTGGTGATCGCCTCCTCGGGCACCGCGTCGGTCTCGCGCCGGCTCTCGTCGAACACGCGCAGCGCCTCGAGCAGCACCATCTGCGTGTCGAGGTTGATCTGCGGCACCATCTCGCCCGGATAGAGCGCGAGCTCGTCCACGGGCTTCAAGTCATCGAGCGCGAACTCGAACGCGCCTTTGCGCGCGCCCACGACCTCTTGCACGAGCCGCTCGATCTGCCCGCGCACCGCGCCGAACATGGCGTCGCTCTTGATGGCCCCGCTCTGCACCAGGATCTGCCCCAGCGAACGCGGCGGCGTCTCCACGGCCTGCCGCGCGAGCGCTTGCAAGAGCTTGCGCT
This sequence comes from Deltaproteobacteria bacterium, assembly GCA_018266095.1. GTDB lineage: Bacteria > Myxococcota > Myxococcia > Myxococcales > 40CM-4-68-19 > CAIWCD01. The sequence continues at coordinate 2,360 of JAFEBC010000430.1, read as the reverse complement.
CGTCGAGGAGGCCTGCGTTGACGAGCAATTCACCCAGCTTGGGCGCGCCCGGCCGCGTGGCGCTGACGATGCGCCCGGTGTGAAAGCCGATCTCCGTGTGGGCGCCCTGCACCTCGAGCTTGAGCGTGCCTGTCCGTCCACCCATGTGGATGAACTGGAGCAGGTCCGGCACCGAGATGTCTTCGAGGTCGCCCGAGAAGCTCATCGCCTGACGAGCTCCAGCATGCTGCGCAAGGACTTGAGCTTGCGGTTCGTGGACGAATACGCGGCGGCGGCCACCAGCGCGCTCGCGGCGTGCGCGGCGAGCAGGTCCAAGAGCTCGCGATCGTCGTGCCCCAGCGCGGGCCGGTGGTCGAACAGCTTGAGCAGCACCAGCGCGCCCAGCGTCTTGCCTTGAATGGTCAGCGGCACCGCGGCCAGCGCGGTCGAGCCGTCGAGCGGCCCCAGGCGCATGGTGCCGTCGGCCAGCGTCGCGTCCACGGCCGCATCGCCGCCCGCGTAGACGCCCGAGTTGTAGCAGCCGCTCGTGTCGTGCTCGATGCCCTCGGCCAGCGCCACCTCGCACTCGTCGCCGTCGGCCTTCCAGAAGAGGAGCACGAAGCGCTCGGCGCCCAGCACGTTCACCGCGACCTCGCCGATCGAGGCCTTCACCTCGTCGACATCGAGCGTCGCGTGGAGCTGATACGTCGCCACGTACAGGTTCATCAGCCGCGAGATCTGCCGCTCACAGTCCGCGAGCTGGTTGGCGAGCTCGCGCCGGTCCGACTCCACGTCGACCAGGCGCTCCTCCAGCTCCTTCACTTGACCTTCGAGCGTGCCCGCGCGCGCCTCCTGCGGGACCTCGAGCTTGGCCGCCAGCTCGCCCGCCCGCGCGATCAGCGCGCGCAGCTCGGTCAGCTCTTGTGGGATGGCGCCGGTGTGGGTCTGGTCAGCCAAGTGTGGGAGTCCGCCGTGAGGGGCCGTTGACGGCCGAGCGGTGCACATAGCAACGCCGGTGCCAGACGGCGTTTCTCCTCTGATGGCGGGGTTTGCGTCAGCCAGCGGACATCGTCTGAGTCCGGACACGCAGACAACGCGATCTCACGGCTTGGACGGCCGGATCCCGAGCCTCTTGATCTTGTGGTACAGTGAGCTGCGCGGCAGTCCCAGCGCCTTGGCGGCGTCCTCGACGCGGCCCCCCAGCGAGCGCAGCACGTTCTCCAGATAACGCTTCTCGTTCTCTTCGAGCGAGACGATCGAGGCGTCCTCCGCGCGGATGCCGGAGGGCGGCGTGGGCGCGCTCGCAGAGAGCGGAGGCAGCGGCGTCGACGGGTTCACCGCGGACACGCCGTGCGCGGGCGTCGTCAGCGGGATCCCCATCGCGGGCGTCGGCGGCACGCTGATGGGCATGGCCATGCCGGGCGCAAAGCGCAGGTCGGCGGCCTTGAGCTCATCCGAGCGGGCCAGGAGCGCGGCGCGCTCGAGCACGTTGCGCAGCTCGCGGACGTTGCCGGGCCAGGAGTAGGCCCTGAGCGCGGCCTCGGCCTCACTGGAGAGCCGCACCGAGGGCTTGCCGAGGTCGGCGCCGATGGTTTCCAAGAGCTGGCGCGCGAGCAGCGGCACATCTTCGGCACGCTCTCTCAGCGGAGGCAGACGCAGCGGCAGCGTGCTGATGCGGAAGTACAGATCGCTGCGGAACCGCTTGTCGCGGATCTGGCCCTCGATGTCCTGGTGCGTGGCCGCGATGAGCCGCACGTCCACCAGGCGATCGCGCACGTCGCCCATGCGCCGGAATCGCTTTTCCTCCAGCACTTTCAGCAGCTTGGGCTGTACCTGCTGGTCCACGTCGCCGATCTCGTCCAAGAACAGCGTGCCCTTGTGCGCGAGCTCGAACAGGCCCGTCTTGGCGCCCACCGCGCCCGTGAAGGCGCCGCGCTCGTGGCCGAAGAGCTCGGTCTCCAGGAACTGCGGCGAGAGGCCTGCGCAGTTCAGATCGACGAAGGTCTCCTCGCTGCGCGGCCCGTTCGCGTGCAGCCAGTTGGCCAGCACGCCCTTGCCGGTGCCCGTCTCTCCTTGAAGTAGGATCGGGCTGTCCGAAGCGACCACGATGCGCGCCTCTTCGGCCAGCCGCTGGATGGCCGCGCTCGTGCCCACGAACGGATCGGGCGCCTTGCGGCCCTGGCGGCTCTTGGCGGCCTCGCGCCGACGCGTGCGCTGCGCCTCGGTGATGCGGCGGAGCACGACCTGCAGCGTGGGAAGCTCGACCGGCTTGGTGAGGAAGTGCTCGGCGCCCTCCTTGATCGCGCGCACGGCCAGATCGATCGAGCCGTGGCCCGTCAGCACCACCACAGGCAGCCCCGTGCCGCCCTCCTTCAACTGCG
>JAFEBC010000042.1 GCA_018266095.1 Deltaproteobacteria bacterium | reverse complement strand
GCGAAGGTCGACGGCCGCGGCGGGCACCTCTGGGTGACCGAGCTGATGAACGTCAACGGCGAGGATCACGCGCAGGTGCACCTGGTCGACGCGCAGAGCGGGCGGGACAAGGCGCTGTTCAAGACGCGCGAGGAGCCGTCGCTCCGCTTCTCGCAGGATGGGTCGCTGGTGGCGGTGCGGGCGGACCTCGAGGACGGCCGGCAGACGACGCTCGTGTACGAGGTGGCGACCGGCAGGCAGGTCGTCGACCTGCACGCGTGGCCGATGGGCTTCGCAGCGGCGTTCAGCGCCGACAAGAAGCAGCTCGCGGTGGTGGATCCGAACGGCAACGTCGCCGTGCACGAGCTGCCCTCGGGCAAGCTGCAGGCCACGCTGCTCGCGCTGCGCGATCGCGAGTGGGCCGTGAGCGCGCCGGACGGCTCGTACGCGGCCTCGAAGGGCGCCACGCGCTCGGTGCACTTCGTGCGCGGCATGAAGATCTACACGTTCGAGAACTTCGACCTGCGCTTCAACCGGCCCGACAAGCTCTTGGCGGCGCTGGGCCGCGCGGGCGCGGACGCGATCGAGTCGAGCAACCGCGCGTGGCAGAAGCGCGTCAAGCGCATGGGCTTTCTGCCCTCGGAGATCGGTCAGGACCTGCACCTGCCCGAGGTCGAGATCCCGGGCGCGTTCACGGTGAACGAGGTGCTGGCGGGCTCGCTCGGCGAGAGCGTGGGCGTGAAGAAGGGTGACACGCTGAGGGCCATCGACGGCAAGACGTTCGACGACGCTGGCGCAGGTGCTCGCGTACCTCGGGCCCAAGCGGAAGTACGAGCTCACGCTGGTGCGGGACGGTGCGCCGCTGACCGTCGTGGCCGACAAGCAGGGCGAGCGCCTCGGCCTCTCGCTGCGGCTCGTGCCCGTGCTGCCGCCCGAGACGGCGGAGCGCCAGGTGGCGTTTGACGTGAAGGCGAGCGACGACGAGATCGCGCTCGATCGGCTCAACGTGTATGTGAACGAGGTGCCCATCTTCGGCCTGCGCGGGCGCAAGCTGGAGGGCAAGGAGGCGCTCGCGCACGTGGACGCGCCGCTCCTGCCGGGGAGGAACCTCGTGCAGGTCAGCGTCACCAACGCCAAAGGCGCCGAGTCGCTGCGCGAGTCGTACGAGGTCACGTGCAAGGCGCCGCCCAGGCCGTCGAAGGTGGTGCTGCTCGCGGTCGGCGTGTCGCAGTACGCGGATGCGCGCATGAACCTGACCTACGCGGCCAAGGACGCGCAGGACCTGGCGGCGCTGCTGACGGCGCACGGCGGCAACGTGCAGGTGGTGCCCGTGCTCGACACGGCCGCGACGCGCGAGGGCATCCTGGCGGCCAAGCAGCAGCTCCTGGCCACCGCGCCCGAGGACGAGGTGATCGTGTTCTACGCGGGCCACGGCCTGCTCGACGAGAAGCTCGACTACTTCCTGGCCACCACCGACGTCGACTACGAACATCCGGCCGCGAAGGGCCTGCCGTATGAGGAGCTCGAGGGCCTGGTCGACGGCGTGCCCGCGCTGCGGCGCCTGGTGCTGGTCGACGCGTGCCACTCGGGCGAGGTGGACAAGGACGACGCGACGCTCGCGGCCGCGAACCTGAGCGACGGCCCGGTGAAGTCGCGCGGGCTCAAGGTGGTGGCGCGCAAGCACCTCGGCGTGAAGAGCGCGGCGGATCTCGCGGCCGAGCTGTTCGCGGACCTGCGGCGCGGCTCGGGAGCGGCCGTGATCGCGTCGGCGAGCGGCACCGAGGTCGCCTTCGAGTCCAGCGAGTGGAACAACGGCGTGTTCACCTACGCGCTCCTCGAGGGCCTGCGCGCGGGCAAGACGCACGTGTCGGAGCTGCGCGACTACACCAGCGCGCGCGTGAAGGAGCTGACGCACGGGCAGCAGACGCCCACGGCGCGGCGCGAGAACCTGGAGTTCGACTTCTCGGTGTGGTGACCGGCGCGGCCGGCGCCGGGCAAAAAAAATCCCCGGGTCGTTGGACCCAGGGACAAAGTGGCGGGGTGTACGGGACTCGAACCCGTGGCCTCCGGCGTGACAGGCCGGCGTTATAACCAGCTTAACTAACACCCCACGAAAGAGTGGGCGGGACAGGTTTCGAACCTGCGACCCTCGGTGTGTAAGACCGACGCTCTACCGCTGAGCTACCCGCCCCAACGGCGTCGAGCGGCGCGCGTTGTACGGCGCACCTCGACGCAAGTCAAGCTAGATCCGCGTCGAGTCTAGTCCACAGTCGGCACCGGCAGCACCTTCATGGTCTCGGTGGCGACCCGGATGAGCGTCCCCAGGCGCGCGCGGACCGTCACCTTGTGCTCGCCGAGCGGGGCGTCCAGCCCGGGCGTCAGGTCGAGGCGCGTCTCGCGCGGGTCGCTCCAGCTCGTGCCCTGCAGCGTGGTGTCCCGGAGCGTCGCGGTGATGCCCTTGGGGAGCCCCGTGATCGACAGCTCGACCGGCAGCTCGCCGACGCCGTCACCGCTGGGCGTCATCAGCACCTTCCAGCGGATGGACGCGCCGCGCATGACCGACACCTTGGTCGGCTCGATCGACACCTCGAAGTCGGGGCACTTGCCGACCACCGGGATGACGATGGGCTGGCTCTCCTTGTCCTCGCCGAACGCCTGCGGATCAAACGACTGCGTCCGGATCTGGACGTTGAAGATGCCCTTGGGCGCGTACTCGCCGGGCGCGATGTAGATCTCGCGCGCGGCGATCTGGCCGGTGGGCGTGGCGTGGGTGATGAGCTGGTTCTCGTAGAGGTAGGGCTCGCCGCGCTTCACGAGGCGCACCTCGTCGTCGAGGTCCTCGGGCGTGACCACGCGCCGCGAGCCGATGGGAGTGACCAGCTCCACGCGCAGGTCGGTGGGCACCGGCGCGTTCACGCGGAAGAGGACGCCCAAGGGCGGCTGCATGCCGTACTGGCGCGGATTTCCGGTGCACGGCTTCATCTCCGTCGCGCTGCCCACCTCGAGGTCGCCGGACTGGCGCGTGGGCCGCTGGTTCATGCGGAAGATGGCCGCGAGCTCCGGGCGCTTGGCGGCGGGCGCGCGCTCGGGAGGCGGGCGTGGCTTTTCGGCGGCGCAGCCGGCGAGCAGGACGAGCGTCAGGGGCAGCACGATTCGGATGCGCATGGGCGTCTCCGCGAAGGTCGGTCCGGCGCGCGCGGGCGGCTCGCGCACCGGTGACTCAAGAGTGGTGCAGTGTACTCGAAGCGGACGCGGTAGAACCTCTCGATGGAGCGCGCGCTTGCCGACATTGCCCCACCCGCCTGGGTGACGTGCGCGCCGAGCGGCGATCCGGCCGAGGCGCAGCGCATCGCGGCCGCGTGTGGCCTGCGCGTGGTCGAGCGGCCGGGCACGCTGCGCGAACTGCTCGCCGAGGCCAACGGTCTGCCCGTGCTGGTGCTGGGCGCGACGGACGCCATCCTGCATCACCAGCTCGAGGTCGAGCGGGGAGGGCGCCGCGGCGAGCACGAGCCGCCCGGGTTCCGGCTCACGCCGGGCATGGCGCAGCTCCGCCTGCAGAACGCGATCAAGGGCGACAGCGATCCGCTGGTGCGCTTCGCAGAGCTGGCCGCGGGCGACCGCGTGGTCGATCTGACGCTGGGCCTCGGCGGTGACGCGCTGCTCGCGGCCCACGCCACGCAAGCGCGCGTGCTCGGCCTCGAGGCGCACCCCGTGCTGGCCGCGTGCGCGATGGCGTCGCTCGCGCGCGCGGGTCATCGCAACCCGAGGGTGGCCGCCGTGGCTGCGCGCGTCGAGGTGGTCTGCGCCGATCACGCCACCTGGCTCGCCCAGCGTCCCGCGCGCTCGTTCGAGGTGGCCCTCCTCGATCCCATGTTCCGCGCGCCCTCGGCCGCCGCGCCCGCGTTCGAGCTGGTGCGCACCTTCGCGCTGCATCAGCCGCTGACGCCGGACACGCTGCTCGCCGCGCGCCGCGTCGTGACCCGGTGCGTGCTGGTCAAGGACGCCGCGCCCGGGCACGAATTGGACCGCCTGGGCCTCGTGCCGCTCTCCTCGCGCCGGATGCCAAAAGTCGTGTTCGGTCGCGCACCTGCGGGCGAGTAGATCGTCCCGCGCGCCCGCGCGTTCACGGCAGGCATGGACCTCTCGCTGCGCCGCCTGACCCCGCGCCTGAACCTCAGCCTTCCCAGGGACCCGCGCTGGCTCCAGATCGGCTTCCTCTCGCTGTTCCTGGCGTTCGGCCTGGCCGCGCGCGACTTTCCGCTCTGGCACGCGCCGCTCATCTGGGCCTCGGCCCTCGGCACGCAGTGGGTCTGCCTGCGCGTGTTCAAGGTCCGCGAGGCCGCGCGGGCGCAGCGCGGCTCCGCAGAGGCGAGCCTGGCCGCGGATCTGGCGATCCGGAATCCGTCCCTGCGCTCGCGCGAGCCGTGGGCGCTGGGCCAGTCGTTCTGGCTCTCGCCCGTGATCACCTGCTTCGGCCTCACGCTCCTCTTGCGCACCGACACCTGGTGGGTCCCGCCGCTCGCGGCCTGCATCGCCATCGCCGGCAAGTTCGTGCTGCGCGTGGGCGACCGCCACCTCTTCAACCCCGCGAACCTGGGCGTGTGCGCGGCGATGCTCCTCTCGCAGCACGCCTGGTCCTCGCCGACGCAGTGGGGCGAGGGCGCGGCGACCATGCTCTGGTTCACCGCGCTCGGCCTGATGGTCGTGCACCGTTCGTTCCGCGCCGACACCTCGCTCGCGTTCCTCGCGTCCTGGTCGCTGCTCAAGCTCTGGCGCGTCTGGCACCTCGGACAGCGCGCGGCCGTCTTCGAGCACCAGATGGCCTCCGCGAGCCTGCTGCTCTTCACGTTCTTCATGATCTCGGACCCGAAGACGACCCCGCGCACGCGCATGGGCCGCGTCGTGTTCGCCGCCTGCGTCGCGCTGATCGCGTTCGTCTTCACGCACACGCTCTGGATGAAGAGCGCGCTGCTCTGGGCGCTGTTCGTGTGCGCGCCGTTGGTGCCGCTCATCGATCACATCACTGCCCACATCACTGCGCGCTTCACAGCGCGCATCCCTGCGCGGATCGCGGCCCGTCTCACAGCCCGCGGCGCCGCCGACCCCCAACTCCACGCCGTCCCCACGTTCAGCCAACACGCCGCCACCAGCGGCAACTAGGAGCCGTCATGCCTCGCTCGTCCCGCGTCCGTCACGTCCGCCGCCTCTTCCGCCAGCACTGGATCGCCCACGCGCTCACCGCGCTCGCCATCACCGCGCTCTCCGCGCTGCCTGCGCACGCGTTCTGCGGCTTCTACATCGGCAAGTCCGACGCCAAGCTCACGAATGAGACCTCGCAGGTGGCCATCGCGCGCGAGGGCGACCGCACCGTGCTGACGATGTCGTCCGACTACAAGGGCGCGCTATCGGACTTCGCCATGGTGGTGCCGGTCCCCACCGTGCTCGAGCGCGAGCAGATCCACATCGGCGACAAGAGGCTGCTCGATCGCCTGGACGCCTTCAGCAAGCCGCGGCTCGTCGAGTACTACGATCCCGATCCGTGCCCGAAGGAGCGGCCGCGCGCGATGTACGAGGCGAAGTCGATGGCCGCGGACATGGCGCCGCCGCCTGCCGCCGCGCAGCCGAAGATGAAGCAGGCGCTCGGCGTCACCGTCGAGGCCTCGTACACCGTGGGCGAGTACGACATCGTCCTGCTCTCCGCCACGCAGTCGGATGGGCTCGCCGTGTGGCTGTCCGAAAACGGCTACAAGATGCCGCCGCGCACCGAGCAGGCCGTGCGCCCGTACGTGAAGCAGGACATGAAGTTCTTCGTCGCCAAGGTCAACCTCAAGGAGATGGCCAAGGCCGGCACGCAGTCGCTGCGGCCGATCCAGATCGCCTTCGAGTCGCCCAAGTTCATGCTGCCCATCCGCCTGGGCATGGCGAACGCCGAGGGCCCGCAGGACATGACCGTGTTCATGCTCACGCAGCACGGCCGCGTGGAGTCGTCGAACTACCGCACGGTGAAGATGCCCTCCGACGCGACGCTGCCCGAGTACATCCAGGACCAGTTCCCCACCGTCTACAAGGCCATGTTCGACCACGCCTGGCACGGCGCCGACGAGCGCGCGGTGCTCACCGAGTACTTCTGGAACATGAGCTGGTGCGACCCGTG
>JAFEBC010000429.1 GCA_018266095.1 Deltaproteobacteria bacterium | reverse complement strand
TCATGCCGGAGCCGACGTACACGAGCGCGCCATCCGCGCCCACGGCGAAGTCCGCGGTGATCGGCTGCGTGCCCGCCTTGACCTTGCCGTCGAGCCCGATGGCGTGCGCGTAGATGCGGCCCTTGAGGATGGCGCTCGCGACGAGGCCCTTCGAGTCCCTGCGCCACGCGAACGAATCGAAGCCCTCGTCGTAGTCGCTGACGGTGATCTTGCCGCTGCGGCGGTCCTGGATCTTGAGCTTGACCTGATCGGCCTCGTACCCGTCGCGCTCCTGCGCGAGCCACGCGAGGTGCTTGCCGTCGGGCGAGAACTTGGGCTGGCAGTCGTCGCCCACGTTGGATTCCGTGAGGTTCTTGGGCGCGCCGCCCGTGACGGGCACGCTGTAGAGGTCCGAGTTCGTGCTCCAGGCCTCGCGCGCCGCGGCCTTGTGCGAGATGAGCAGCTCGTTCCCGTCGGGCGTGAAGGCGACGTCCTCGCCGCCGCCGAGCCGCCAGGTGGGCCAGTCGGAGTCGCCGGGCGTCAGGTCGCGCGCGATGGGCATGGGCGCGGGGCCCGTGGTCGGCTGCGGGCCGGGGAGGGTGAGCGCGAACACGTGCGAGCGTTTGCCGTCGCGCCAGGCGGTCCAGTGGCGGATGAAGAGGTGCGTCTCGACGTGCGCCTTGAGCTTGCTGGCGTCGCGGTCGTCGCTCGTCTTGCGGTTGCAGAGATCGTCGCCGTTGCAGCTCGCGTACACGTCGCTGGTGAAGGCGATGGTGCGCCCGTCCGGCGAGAAGATGCCGTTGTCGGCGCCGCCCCAGAGGTTGGTGAGCTGGTGCGGATCGCCGCCCACGAGCTGCGTGGTGTTCACGGGCGCAGAGCTCAGCCCCGCCACGTCGAAGAGCCACAACTGCGGATCGCCGCCGCGCGCCGAGGTGACCAGGATCGAGCGTCCGTCCGGCGACCAGCGCGGGTGCTCCGACTTGGTGTCGCGCGTGAGCGGCCGCGCCGTGCCGCCGGGCGTTGTGGGGACGACCCAGACGTCCTTGAGGTCGCGGTTCTCCGCCAGCGACTTCTGCCGCACCGTGAACGCCGCCCACTTGCCGTCCGGCGAGAGCTGCACGTCGTCCATGCGGCGGGTCTGCAAGAGCTCTTCGGGCGTGAACGACCGCGCGGCGAAGGCGGCGGGCGCGGCGAGCGAGACGAGCAGGGTGAACGCGGGCAACGGGCGGTGCGGCAGACGCATGCAAGCTCCAAACCCCGTGGGGGGAGCGTGCGTTTAGCACAGAGCGGGGACAATCGGTCAATGGCGAGGCAGCGGTGGCTCACCGAACTCGACCTCGAGCCATCCACGGATGTCGGCGCAGGCCTCTTCGATGCTGATTCTCGGACCCCAGAACATGGGCCTGATGTCCTTGTGCGCCCTCCGAACGTCGCTCCAACGTTCGCTGTCTCCGGGCGAGAACACGGGGTCGGTCGCGGAAGGGATCACCTTGAGCTGCTTGTGGGCATGCAATTCGTCGGCGAGGGCGCGAATGGTGGCATATCCACGCAGGCTTGGGAGGTTCCTGGCGGCTCGGATGATGTGCGCGGCGTCCTCGAAGTGCCGGACGAAGACTGCGGGCTCGGTGCCTTCGCGTGGCACGCGCCGCGCCAGGGCGTCGAGCTTCTCGAGCAGGGTGACCAGCGGATGCACGCAACGGACACTGCGCGGACGATTGTCCTCGAAGTCTCCAAGTTGCCCGGTCTGCGCGAGGCGCTCATGGACGAACGAAGTGAGATCCCTCTCGACGAATGGAGTCACGCGTGCGTTGCCGACCTCCAGGAGCACGAAAGGCCGAAGTACCGCGGGGAGCGAACTGTGGTGTCTGCCCGGATACGTGATGTGGATGTTCGCGCTTCGATGACTCGGGTCTTCGGCGTCGCCGAGCGACACGGACGCGCCAGCAACCTGGATCAGGCCAGCGAGTTGCTCAAAGTGAGCCCCGCGCTCAGAGGTGGATTTCGAACTCTCGCTCTTCCAGTTGGCCACTGCGGACAGTGTGGTGACCGCGCCCGGCTCGATCTTCAAATCGAGATCCTCGGAGAACCGCTTGATGAGGCCAAAGCCTTTCGACAACGACGTCCCGCCCTTGAACCAGAGCTCGAAACCCTGCTTGTGCAATGCCCACAGCGTGTGCGTGACCCAATAGTCCTTCTCGATGAGCGCGACGCCGATTCCCCGCTCTGTGGCCACGATCCGCAGGACGTCGTCGAAGTCGGGGTCGTCATGAACGAAGGGTCTCATTCGGTCGCCAGGAGAGCAGCGTTCACGAGGTCGCGCGTGCGCTGCGTGCCGAAGCGACTGGACATGGACGCGAGTTCACGGCGGTCGAAGCGGCCATGTCGCAGGGCGGCTTGAAGGGCACGTGCGAGTTGTTCAGGGTCGGCGCCCGCAGCGCCAGCGTTCTCGAAGAGGTCGACCACGAACCATTCCGGCGTTGGCGTTGCTGGGAACGCCACGCGGCGCAGGTGAAATTCACGTTTTCCGAAGGTGAAGCGCCCTGAACGCTTGGTGTTGTAAACGAGGGGTGTAACGAAGACAGCGGTCGTGCCGAGTCCGAGCGCGTTCCAGCGCTCTGGTCCCGTGAAGACGAAGGGGCCTCCGTCGAGAAACGCACGAAGCAAGGCGTCGTCGGTCGGGGGCACATCTCCGAACTTGCTCTTCTTCGGGGCTGTGAAGAGACCGTGTGCGAGCGGGACGAGTTGGCCAGCACGGACCATGCGCTTGGCAAGCCGAGGAGGATTCGCCGTCCACTTCCCGAGTTCGCGTGTTCGATACACGCGACCTGCCTCGAAGGTGGGTTGTGCAGCAGCAGTCACTGTATTGAATCTCCGGAAAATAGCATACAGTGTGGAGCTCTCTCGCGCAACTCGATGAGTTGCAGAGACCGTTCGGCCATTGCATTCAACGGGCCGCTTGTCTTCATCATACGCGCCATGCTCAATTGCTCACGGACCCTGGTCTCGCTCTGTCTGTCCCTCGCGCTCTCCCTCGCCGTCCGCGCCGACGGCCTGGAGAAGACCGTCTTCACCACGCCCGACGGCTTCGTCACCGTGGTGACCGACACGAACCTCTCCGCCACCGAAGCCGCCACCGACGCGCAGCGCATCGCGGCCGCGTATCAATTCGATCGCGACGCCGAGCACTGGGCCGACACCACGCTCGTCGATTCGCCCGTCACCGTGCGCGTGCTGGAGAAGGCCCCCGACGGCATCCTCGGCCGGGCCACGGAGCCGAAGACGTTCCTCATCCAGCTCGACTACCTGCGCACGCCCGGCTCGGAGGCGACCATCGCGCACGAGCTTACGCACCTGCCGGACTTCCGCGAGCTCAAGCGCAAGCACCGCGATCAGTACTGGCTCGAGGGGCGCGCGAACTCGAACGTGTTCGCGTACCGCGACCATCT
>JAFEBC010000428.1 GCA_018266095.1 Deltaproteobacteria bacterium | reverse complement strand
GACGCCCGCGGCACGAGCACGAAGGCCGCCGACTCGGGAGCGGCCGATGCCAGGTCCTCCGACGCCCGCGCCCGCTCTGCAACCCGCCGCGGCGGCGCGCTCTCATCCGAGTCCACGCTCGCGGATCGCCGCCCCGGCGCGCGCCTGCTCTGGCCCGTGCACGGCGTCCTCATCAGCCGCTTCGGCGACCGCCACGGCGAGCACCACGAGGGCATCGATCTCGCCGCGCCCGAGGGCACGCACATCGTCGCCGCGGCGCCCGGCACCGTCGTCTTCGTCGGCGAGCAGCGCGGCTACGGGCAGCTCGTCCTCGTCGCGCATGGCGGCGATCTCGTCACCGTCTACGCGCACAACGAGGAGAACCTCGTCACCGTGGGCCAGAAGGTCGATCGCGGCCAGGCGCTCGCGCGGGTGGGACGCACCGGGAACGCCAGCGGCCCGCACCTGCACTTCGAGGTCCGCGCCGACGCGCACGCCGTCGATCCGCTGCCCTACCTGCGCTGACCGCAACACCGCAACAGCTCTCGCCGATCCGGCCTCCGCAAGGTTGCGCGCGCCGATCGCCAAAGTGGTTGCCAGCGTCGGGTGAAAGTACTCGCTCGGCCCTCCAAACACCCGGGATCGCCCGGAAATCAACATCTGCACTGGAATCAAGACTTGCCTAACCCAGACTCACCGGCTAGAACCGCTAGCGAGTCGAAGGCGCAAGCTGGAGGCTCCGGCCGCCGTTCCCACCCCCCCCATGGGACCGGCGGCTGTTTTTTTGCCCGCGCTCGGCGCGCCCCTGCTAGCGTTTCGGCATGACCTTCGATCGCGCCCGCGACCTCATCCGCGATGTCCCCGATTTTCCCTCGCCCGGGATCCTCTTCAAGGACATCACGCCCATCCTCGGCGACGCGGCCGCGTTCCGCAGCATCATCGACGGCATGAAGGCGCGCCTCGAAGGCACGGGTGTGCAGCGCATCATCGCCATCGAGTCGCGCGGCTTCCTCTTCGGCGCCGCGCTCGCGGACCGCATGGGCCTGCCGCTCTCGCCGGTGCGCAAGCTCGGCAAGCTGCCCTACAAGACGGACCGCATCGAGTACGCGCTCGAGTACGGCACGGGCACGCTCGAGGCGCACATCGACGCCGTCCACCCGGGCGAGAAGGTGGTCGTGGTCGACGATCTCCTCGCCACCGGCGGCACGGCCTGGGCCGCGGGCCAGCTCGTGCAGAAGCAGGGCGGCAGCGTGGGCGCGTACCTCTTCGTGGTCGAGCTCACGTTCTTGAAGGGCCGCGAGCGGCTCACCAAGGGCGGCGCGCCGGTCGAGTCGCTGATCCTGTACTAGCTGACGCTGCTGACACACCCGCGGGATCTCCGCGGCGCCGCTCTTCGCCCCTGTAACGCGAGCTGGACCTCGCGCGTACTACAGGACGAACCCGATGGTCGAACCGACCGACGAAGAGCTCATGCTGCGATTCTGCGCTGGGGACACATCCGCATTCGAGGCGCTCTACACGCGCCGCGCCGCGGGCCTGCACGCCTACCTGCGGCACCTGGTCCGCGACGAGGCCCAAGCCGAGGACCTGCTGCAGGCCACGTTCCTCTCCGTGGTGCGCGCGAAGGATCGCTGGCGGCGCGGCTCGAAGGTGTCGACGTGGATGTTCTCCATCGCCACCAACGCGGCGCGAGACGTGCTGCGCCGGGACCGCCGGTGGGCCGAGGGGTCAGAGCCCCGGCAGCGCCTGACCTCCGAGGACGACCGGAGGCCCGCGGAGGGCCTGTCGTTCGAGCCCGCGCTGCGCGATCCGAAGCTCGCCGCCCGCCTCGAGACTGCCCTGGCGCAGCTCCCGTTGGCGCAGCGAGAGGCGGTGGTCCTGCACCACGTGCTGGAGTGGTCCTTCGAGGAGATGGCCGAGGTCCTGGGGACGAGCCCCGGCAACCTGCGCGTGCGCTGTCACCGCGCCTTCGCCACGCTGCGCGAGGCGCTCGGGGAGGAGCGGTCATGACCACGTTGGAGCGCGTCCGCGCGCGGGCGCTCGAGGCCGCTGCCGAGCCGCCAGCGCGTCCGTGGCGCGTCGACCTGTTCCTGGCCTGGTCGCTCACCATCGGCTTCTCGCTCGCCGTCGGCCTCGTCACCGGGGTCTTGGGCGCGTGGTCGTCGGGGCCGCTCCTCGTCCACGCGAGCCCCGTGCTGCTCCTGCTCCTGGCGCAGTTGACGGGGGCCTACGGCGCCATCGCCCCAGCCGCCCGCCGTGCGCAGCTCGCGAGCCTCGTCATCGCCGGGGCCGGCATGGCCGCGCTGGTGTCGTCGCGGGGCGCGGGCATGGAGAGCGCCTCTCCCGAGTGGCTGTGCAGCCTCTCGCACCTGGGCCTCGTCGCCGGCCCTTGCGCCGCCCTCTTGCTCTTGCAGCGGCGCGCGCACCTCACCGTGCTCCGCACCTTGTCGGCCGGCGTGGCCGCGGGGAGCATCGGCGCCCTGGCCGGAGAGCTCGTCTGCGGCCGCGGGTCCCTTCATGTCGCGCTCTTCCACCTGCCAGTCTGGATCGCGGCAGCGGCCTTCACCGCGTTGCTCGGCCGCGTCCTGCGCTCGGCCACGTATGCCCCCTGAGCCGCGTCCGCGCGCTCCCGCGAGGAGTCCCATGTCGATCGCCGTCGCTCCCCCGAGGCCCGCCGCGCCCACCGCCCATCCGAGCGACGAAGCGCTCGCCCTCCGCATCCGCCGCGGCGACGGCCTCGCGCTCACCGCGCTGGTGCTGCGCTACGCCGGCCCCATGCACGGCCTCGCCCGCCACTTCGCCGGCACCGACGCCCGCGCTGCCCAGGTGGTCACGCAGGTCTTCGCGCGGATGCTCGACGAGCTGCCGAAGGTCGACGTCCGCGACTCGCTCTCCCTCTGGCTCTGGGCCCTCGCCGCCGAGGCCTGTCTGCGCGCCCGGCTCCCCACGAAGCCCGCCCCGCTCGACGCCACCAGCGAGGCCATCCGCCAGCTCCCGCCCCGTGCGCGCCTCCTCTGGCTCCTGCACGACGGCGCCGGCCGCTCCTTCGCCGACCTCGCCTGGATCTTCGAGTGCCCCGAGGCCCGCGTCCGCGCCCAGACCCACCGCGCGCGCCTGGCCCTCGCGAGGGCGCTCAGCGGGCCCGCGCACCTGCGCCGCACCGCCTGATCGGACTCTCCCAAACGGGCCAGAGCCATGCTATGCGGGGCGCGACGCCTCCGTAGCTCAGTCGGATAGAGCACAGCTTTCCTAAAGCTGGGGCCGCAGGTTCGATTCCTGCCGGGGGCGCCAAAATTGTCTGCGCCAATTTTGGCGGGACTGGCGATGTCCGAGCTCCGAACTGCCGACCACCGAACGTCTCACTGAGACGCTCCATGATCCGGTTTCCCTCTGGGAAACCTCCACCAGGGGTGAGCTGCCGCTCCCCCTGGACCCCCAACAAACGGTGCTCCGATCGCAGGCCGCGATCGGTCCGGAATCCCGCGCAACCTCACCCGTGCTGCGGCCCCACGGGCGGCTCCCCCGCGCGCTCCAATTCAATCCACTCCTCATCCGTGTACACGCGCGACCGCGTCAGGAACCGCACGCCCTCCGGCGCCTCGACGGAAAATCCGCTCCCGCGCCCCGGCACGACGTCGATCGTCAGCCGCGTGTGCTTCCAGTACTCCCACTGCTGCGCGCCCATGTAGAAGGGCACGCCCGCGATGTTGCCCAAGAACACGTCGCGCGCGCCGATGCGGAACTCACGCCGGGGGTAGCACATCGGGGCGCTGCCATCGCAGCAGCCTCCCGACTGATGGAACAACAACGCCCCGTGCTGCCTCTCGAGCCTCGCCAGAAGCTCTG
>JAFEBC010000427.1 GCA_018266095.1 Deltaproteobacteria bacterium | reverse complement strand
GGCCGCGCGCTCAATCCGCTGCTCGGCGCGACCGCGAAGCTGCTCCTCCTGCACGGCGTTCTCCTCTCGGCCGGCCTCGTGGGCGTGGCGCTGCGATGACCGCGCGCGTCGCCCGCGTGGAGCTGCACGACGCGGGCGGCCCGCTGCCGCGAGAGCTGACCAACGCGCACGGGGGCCTTCTCGAGCGGCGCGGGCTTGTGCTGCGTCTGGTCGACACGGACGGCGCCCTCGGCCTGGGCGAGGCCTCGCCGCTGCCGGGCTTCTCGAAGGAGTCGCTCGCGGAGGTGCGCCGCGAGCTGTTCGCGCTCGCTCCTGCGCAACTGCCCGCGCTGGAGGCAGCGATGGGCACGCGGCCGCACCTCGTCGAATCCCTGCGCCGGTTCGTCGACGCGAGCGGCGTCCGGCACGCGGCCTCGCGGTGTGCGCTGGAGCTGGCCGCGCTGGATCTCCTGGGCTGCCGCGCGCAGGTGCCCGCGAGCGTGCTCCTCGGCGCGCCGCCGGATGCCCGCGTCGAGGTGTGCGCGCTGCTCGACGGGCCGCGCGAAGCGCTCCTCACGCAAGCGCTGGCGCTGCTGGAGCGCGGCCACCGCACGCTGAAGTTCAAGCTGGGCACGCGCGCGCTGGCCGACGACGTGCGCGCGCTCGAACAGCTCTCGCCGCTCCTGCGCGGCCGGGCACGTCTGCGGCTCGACGCCAACCAGTCGATCCCTCCGCGCGACCTGGACAAGACGCTCGACGCCCTGGCCCGCTTCGAGCCCGAGCTGATCGAGGAGCCCTCGACGCCGGACGCCCTGCGCGCCTTGCGCACGAGCCCGATCCCGATCGCGCTCGATGAGTCCCTGGCCAGCGAGGCCGGCCCCGGGCTCGCGCGCCGCCTCGCTGACCGCAGGGCGCTCGAGGCGCTGGTGATGAAACCCACGCTGCTCGGGGGCGTGACGCCGTGCCTGGCGCTCGCCGACCTGGCGCGTGAGCTCGAGGTCCGCGTGCTGGTGACGCATCTCTGGGACGGCCCGATCGCGCTGGCCGCGGCCGATGCGCTCGCGCTGGCGACGGCGCACCAAGCGCTGCCGGCCGGCCTGGCGGTGCATCCCGCCCTCGCGGCCTTCGACGAGCTCGTGGCCGCTCCGCCTGCGCGCTCGACGATCTCGCTCACCCCCAAGCCTGGCCTCGGCGTCACGCTGCGGAGGCCGTCATGAGCGCGTTCTCGATCGCGCAGGCCGCGCGCGAACATCCTGAGCGCATCGCGCTCGACGACGGCCATCGTGCGATCACCTTCCCTGAGCTCGCGCTCGCGGCGCGCCACGCCTCCCAGGTGCTCGAGCTCGACGCCCCGAGCCATCCGCCGCTCGCGTTCGAGGCGAGGCCCACGCTGCCCTCGATCGCGACCTTGTGCGCGGCGCTCGATCACGGCCTGCCAATCGTCCCGTTGCATCCTCGCGCCACCCAGGAGGAGCAGGCTCGCATCGTGCGCGAGACCGCCGCCCGCCTGGTCGATCCCGCCTCGCTCGCGACCCGCCTCTCGCTCAAGCCCGCGTTGGAGCCGGGTCGAGCGCCACCGCGCCCAGACATCCCCGACGACGACCGCCCGCTCGCCATCCTCGCCACCTCCGGCTCCAGCGCGCTCCCCAAGCTCGCCGTGCTCTCGCGCCGGGCCTTCGCGCACGCCACCCACGCCAGCGCGCTGCGCCTGGGCTCACGAGCGGACGATCGCTGGCTCCTCGCGCTGCCGTTCGCGCACGTGGGCGGCCTCTCCGTGCTCCTGCGCGCGCTGCGGACGCGCACCGCCGTGGTCCTCGCTCGCCAAGACGAGCCGCTCCAGGACGCGCTCGAACGCTCCCAGTCGACCTTGGCCTCACTGGTGCCCACGCAGCTCGCGCGGCTCGTCGCGCAGGGCCAGCGCCCCCCCGTGTCGTTGCGGCTCGCCCTCATCGGCGGCGCCGCGGCCTCGCGCGGCCTGCTCACCCGCGTCCGCGCGATGGGCTGGCCCGCCGTGCCCACCTGGGGCGCCACCGAGACCTGCGCGCAGATCGCCACCGTGCCGCCCGTGCTGCTCCGCAGCGCTCAAGCTGAAGACCCTGGCTGCGGCCCGCCGCTCGAGGGGACGACCGTGCGCGTGCGCGACGGCGTGTTGGAGGTGCGCTCGCCCGCGCTCTTGAGCGGTTATCTGGTCGAGGGCCGCGTGCGCCCGGCGCTGACGAGCGATGGGTTCTTCCGCACCGGCGATCTCGGCGAGGTCGACGCCAGCGGGAACGTCCACATTCACGGGCGCGCGGATCGGACGATCATCACGGGAGGAGAGAAGGTCGCGCCGGCCAAGGTGGAGGCGGCGCTCCTGGAGCTGCCAGAGGTGGAGGCAGCGTTCGTCTTCGGCGTGGACGATCCCGAGTGGGGACAACGCGTCGCCGCGGCGATCGTGACGCGGACGCCAACGCCAACGCCTACGCCCACGCCAACGCTCACGCCGACGCTCACGCCAACGCTCACGCTCACGCCAACGCAAACGCTCGCGCCCACGCCTACGCCCACGCCAACGCTCACGCCAACGCACAACGCCGACGCCCAACGCCCGACGCTCAACGCCGACGCGCCACGCCTCACGCTCGCCGCCTCCGCGCTCCCCTCCCTCGCCGCCCACGAGCGCCCGCGCCTCCTCGCCATCCTCCCCTCGCTCCCCACGCTCCCCTCCGGCAAGCCCGACCGCGCCGCGATCACGGCCCTCGCCCTGCCCCGCTTGCGTCCGCCAATCGCCTCGGGCTAACAAGCCGCCCATGCCCGCCCAGCTCATCGACGGAAAAGCCCTCTCCGCACAGGTCCGCGCGCAGGTCCAAGCCGACGTCCAGGCGCTGCAGAAGGCGCACGGGCTCACCCCGGGCCTCGCCGTGGTCCGCGTCGGCGACGACCCGGCCTCGGTCATCTACGTGCGCAACAAGATCAAGGCCTGCCACGAGACGGGCGTCCTCAGCTTCGACAACATCCTCCCCGAGGCCACCACGCAGGCCGAGCTGCTCGCGCTCATCGACAAGCTCAACGCCGACCCGCGCGTGCACGGCATCCTCGTCCAGCTCCCCGTGCCCAAGCACATCGACGCCGACGCGGTGATCGACCGCCTGGCCGCGCAGAAGGACGTCGATGGCTTCGGCCCGCGCAACACGTACCTGCTCTCCGCCGGGCGCCCCGGCCTGCGGCCCTGCACGCCCTACGGCTGCATCAAGCTGCTCGAATCCGTGGACACGAAGTTCGCCGGCGCGCAGGCCCTGGTCGTGGGCCGCAGCAACATCGTCGGCAAGCCGATGGCCATGCTGCTCCTCGAGCGCAACTGCACCGTCACCATCGCGCACTCGCGCACGCCCGATCTCGCGGCCGAGGTCGCGCGCGCGGACATCGTCGTCGCCGCCGTGGGCAAGACCGAGATCGTCAAGGGCGCCTGGGTCAAGCCGGGCTCCGTGCTCATCGACGTCGGCATCAACCGCCAGGTCGGCGGCAAGCTCAAGGGCGACATCGAGTTCGCGCCCGCCGCCGAGCACGCGCGCGCCATCACGCCCGTGCCGGGCGGCGTCGGCCCCATGACCATCGCCATGCTCCTCGCCAACACGGTCGAGGCGGCGAAGAAGTCGATCTCCGGCTAGACTCTCGAAATGTCACGTCCCACACGCGAGCTCATCGACCTCCACATCCACGTCGGCGGCGCAGTCGCCCCTCACGTCATGTGGTCCATCGCCCACAGCCAGGGCTTCAAGCTCCCCGTGAAGGACTACTGGGAGTTCGTCGAGCTCGTGACCGCCGGCGAAGGCAAGGTGTCGTCGCTGCAGGACTACCTCAAGATCCTGCACACCTACACCGAGCGCATCCAGTCGAGCCCCGCCGCCATCGAGCGCAGCGTCTACGAGATCATCGGCAAGGAGTACCGCGGCAGCTACGTCACGCAGCTCGAGCTGCGGTTCAACCCGATGAAGCGCAACCTCGGCGGCGAGCGCGACCTGGACCACATCATCCAGGCCGCCATCCGCGGCATGGACCGCGCCTCGCTCGAGTACGGCGTCAAGGTCGGCCTCATCTTCTGCCTCGCGCGCGAGTTCGATCACAAGCTCAACGAGATCATCCTCGAGAAGGCCATCAAGTATCGCAAGCGCGGCGTGGTCGGCATCGACCTCGCGGGCAACGAGGAGCACGCGCTCGAGCTCAATCCCAACACGGCGCAGAAGTACGCCGACATCTACCGCCACGCGCGCGAGTCGGGCCTGGGCACCACGGTGCACACGGGCGAGACCGCGGGCACGGACGCCGAAGGCGTGCGCGCCGCGCTGGAGTTGCTCCGCCCACATCGCATCGGCCACGGGGTCCGGGCCGCGCGAGACAATGTCGCAATGAAGATGTTGCGCGATCAGGACGTCACACTGGAGCTATGCCCCTCGTCCAATCTCTCCACGCGCGCGCTCGCCGACTGGAACGAGATCAAGGACGTGGTGCGCACGTTCCGGGACCGCGGCGTGAAGCTGTCCATCAACACCGATGGCCCCTATCTCCTCGACACCGACAGGAAGCGCGAGGTGGACCTGTGCCTCTCGCACGGCGTGTTCGACGAGGCTGGCATCGACCAGTGCCTCGCCTGGGCGCGCGAGGCCAGCTTCCTGCGCGACGAAGGGTGACCTCATGAAGCACGCCACGCTGCTCGCACTCGCCTGCGCGGGCCTCCTCCTCTCCTGCGGCGGCTCCAGCTACACCACGCCCACCGCTGGCTGCACCGTGAACCTCGGCGGCGCCGTCGAGGGCAGCTACACCTGCGCCGTCACCGTCACGCACAGCGTCTCCACCGACGAGTACGGCGTGCACATCGGCCTCGCGCCCGCGGAGCAAGGCGTCGTCCACGGCTTCTCCTTCGACGCCGACCTGGGCGCGGGCGAGCCGACCGCGCAGACGTACGATTCGGTCAACGTCGTCAGCGCCTCCACCGGCCTCACCACCACCGCGTTCCTGGGCTTCGCCCAGACCTACGGCACCAGCACCGAGCCCACGGGCGACTTCACGCTCAAGCTCACCCAGGTGGGCGAGAACATCGGCAAGGTGGACGGCCAGATCCTCTTCACCATCCACGGCTCGGTCGATTCGACGCTGGTCCAGACCGGCACGCAGGTGCAGCGCGAGGTCACGGCGCGCATCACGTTCTAGAGCCCCCGAGGCGCGCGCGCGGACACGCCTCACCGGCGCAGGTCGCGCACGATCAGGACCGGATCATTCCCTGCGACGTCCGTCGCGTGCGCCGCGTCACAATGTGAGCGATCTACGTGGGTTACGGTCCTGGACCTGAAGCGCATGGGCTGAAACATGCGCGCACGACCTCCCCATTTCCCCACGCCGCAAACCCAACGAGGAACACAACTCATGAAGACTGGTCTCATCATCGCCGCCGCCTTCGCGCTCGGACTCGCCGCCGCCTGTGGAGGCACGGTCGACAACACGGGCACGCCCTCCGACTGCCAGGCCACGCTCTCGGGCGCGGTCAGCGGCTCGGGCAAGTGCACCATCGCCATCGCCTACGGCAACGCCGCCAACCAGCTCGCCAGCACCGTCACCATCTCCACGCCCATCGCCGGCGTGCAGGGGAGCATGAGCGTCATCGACAACACCAGCACCACGCTCAAGTCGAGCTACACCGCGTCCAGCAACACCTCGTCGGCGGTCGCCACGCTCACCACCACCGATGGCCAGAGCGGCTGGTCGCAGGGCTTCCAGAAGAGCCCGGCCTACGCGGTTGGCACCTTCTCCGAGAGCTTCACGGACCTGGGCAGCAACGTCGGCACCAGCTCGGGCGGCGCCTACTTCAACACCCACGGCATCTTCGACGCGACGCTCCCGGCCGCGACCAGCACCGCGGCGACGGGCACGATCACGGTGCACGTGACGTTCTAGCGGTGTCGCCCGCGGCCCCAGAGGCCGCACCTACACCAGCGCATCACCTGGGGCGTGCTTCCGTTCGGGGGCGCGCCCCTTCACTTTTCCAGCCGCCTGTGTCCGATGGCACATCGACTCCGGACCGTTCGGCGGTAGACTGAGGTCCTCTCTTGGGAGGAGGGCACATGAAGGCCTGGCTCGTCATCGCCGCGCTCTGCGCGCTGGCATCTTCGGCACGCGCTGAGAACGACACCGACAAGGTGAAGCAGCACGCCGACGCCGCGATGGGTGAGCTCGACAAGGGCAAGGACGCCGCCGAGCCCGGCATGCCCGAGCAGGATCCGGCCACCGCGCTCTCCCCCGAGGGCCAGCAGGTGGGCGGCATCGAGCAGCTCGGCAACGCGCGCGAGAGCGGCCGCGACGCCTCGGAGACGATGTCGGAGGCCCCGCCGCCCGCGGTGTCGACGTGCCCCGAGGGCTTCGTGCCCTTGATGGAGAAGGGCCAGCAGGTCATCGGCCTCGACGGCAAGCCCGCGTGCAAGCTCAAGCGCGCGTTCGTCAAGGGCGAGCTCACCAACCTCGGCGCCACCAAGCTCAAGCTCAAGGACTCGCGCTTCGGCCTGCGGCTCGGCTACGCGCGCCTCGATGGCTCGAGCTACCTGAGCGTCGACCCCGAGGTGGACATGGCCTTCGGCAAGTTCAGCTTCGGCCTCGGCCTGCCGCTGCACATCCGCGCCTACGCCAACGGCTTCGTCGACGGCGGCGGCATCAACTTCCGCAAGCACGACTACGACCAGGCCAGCGACTACGCGAAGATCATCCGCTTCATCACGTACGGCAACAAGGAAGACAACATCTACCTGAACATCTC
>JAFEBC010000426.1 GCA_018266095.1 Deltaproteobacteria bacterium | reverse complement strand
TCCCGCGGCCCAACTCATCCGTGCGCAACAGGTCCGCCACGTCGAGCGCCGGCTCGCCGAAGAGGCTCTCGCCGCCCTCCGTCTCGAGCTGCAACAGCCCGCGCTGGATGGCCCCGATGCTCGCCGCCGACACGTTCCCGTAGCCCGTGCGGAAGTCCTTCGCGTTGTCGCCGATGTACTGCAAGAGCGCGCGCAGGTCCTTGAAGTCGAGCAAGAGGAGCCCGTGGTCGTCCGCGATCTTGAACGACAGCGCCAGCACGCCCGCTTGCGTCTCGTTCAGGCTCAGCATGCGCGAGAGCAGCGCCGGCCCCATGTCCGTCACCGTGCAGCGCGCCGGGTGCCCGAGCTTGCCGAACACGTCCCAGAACGCCACCGGCGGCGCCACGAGCTGCGGCATCGGCAGGCCGTACTGCTTGCAGCGCGCCGACAGCTTCTCGCTCGGGTCGCCGTCCATCGCGAGGCCCGCGAGGTCGCCCTTCACATCCGACAGGAACACCGGCACGCCCAGCCGCGCGAAGCCCTCGGCGAGCACCTTGAGCGACACGCTCTTGCCCGTGCCAGTGGCCCCCGTGATGAGCCCGTGCCGATTGGACATCGAGGGCAAGAGCGAGATCGCCCTGCCCTCCGCGTGCGCGACGTTGATCGAGGCAGCCATGCCTCTTGTCTACCGCGCCT
The DNA here is from genome assembly GCA_018266095.1 of Deltaproteobacteria bacterium. Taxonomy (GTDB): domain Bacteria; phylum Myxococcota; class Myxococcia; order Myxococcales; family 40CM-4-68-19; genus CAIWCD01. Next base: position 2,037 of record JAFEBC010000426.1, on the reverse strand, counting down.
GCCGCCGCCGCGCAGCCTTGGACTACCGCACCGCCACGCGCGTGCCGAGCCAGTCGATGAGGTCGATCTTCGTCAGGATCGCCGCGAGCTGGTCCCCGTCCTTCACGATCGCCACGTGGTCCGTCGCGAACAGCTCCTTCAGGCGCGACACCGGCGTGCGCAGGTTCACCACGCCCGCGAGCGGCTTCATCACCGCCTGGATCGGCTCGTCCAGCTTGTGCCGCCCGTCGAGCAGCGCCTGCAGCAGATCCACCTCGTGCAGCATGGCGATGGGCTTCATGCCCGCCTCGACCACGGGAAGCTGCGAGATGCCGTGCCGCTTCATCAGCTCCACCGCCTGCCGCGCGCTGTCCGTCGCCTTCACCGTGTACACCGTCGGCCGCCGCCCGCCGAGCAGGTCGGCCACGTTGCCGAGGCGATCGTTCGGGTCGATGAAGCCGTTGTCCTTCATCCACTCGTCCGAATAGAACTTGGTGATGTAGCGCGTGCCCGAGTCCGGCAGGACGACCACGATGGTCTTGCCCTTGCCGAGCTCCTTGGCCAGCTCCACCGCCACGTGCACCGCCGCGCCGCACGAGCCGCCCGCGAACAGGCCCTCCTCGCGCGCGAGCCTGCGCGCCATCACGAACGACTCCTTGTCGTCGATGCGCCGGATGTCGTCGAGCACGCTGAAGTCCAGCGCCGCGCAGAGCATGTCCTCGCCGATGCCCTCGACCTTGTAGACGTGCGGCTGCACGAACTTCCCGGTCTTGAAGTAGTCGAGATAGATGCTGCCCTCGGGGTCGACGCCGATGTTCTTGAGCTTGGGGAACGCCTCCTTCATCGCCTTCCCCGCGCCGCTCATGGTGCCGCCCGTGCCCAGGCCCGCGACGAAGAAGTCCGGCGTCAGCCCGGCCTTCTGGCAGTCGTCGACGATCTCCTTGCCCGTGAGCATGTAGTGGGCTTCGATGTTGTCCTTGTTGTGGTACTGGTTCAGCATGAACGAGCCCGGCGTCTCGCGGTGGATGCGCTTGGCCGTCTCGTAGTAGCTGCGCGGATCCTCGGCCGGCACGTTGGTCGGCGTCACCACCACCTCGGCGCCGAAGGCCTTGAGCGAGTTGACCTTCTCGGTCGACATCTTGTCCGGCATCGTGAACACGCAGCGATACCCGCGCACGCTCGCCCACAGCGCCACGCCCATGCCCGTGTTGCCGCTCGTGTTCTCCACGATGGTCGCGCCGGGCTTGAGCTTCCCTTCCTTCTCGGCCTTGTTGAGGATGTAGAGCGCCATGCGGTCCTTGATGGCGCCGCCGGGGTTCAGGAACTCGCACTTGGCGTACACCGCTGCGTCGTCGGGGCCGACCACCTTGTTCAGGCGCACGAGGGGGGTGTTGCCGATCGCATCGAGGATGTTGGCGAAGACGGGCATGCGTGGGGATATGGATCAATCTGGGCCCGCGCGCAATCGGCGGACAGCCCAATCAGCCTCGCGCCCCGGCTTGGCTGGTCCTTCAGGCGGCCGTGAGAGGCTGAAGCCAACTCGATGGAACTTCCATCTCAAACTGCTCGTCGCGTGAGTCCGCGGTCGTTCGGATCCGAAACATATGCTCGTGGTTTGGCCCAAGTGGGCCTCGATCCTCGACAACGATGGCCGGTACTCGCTGATCGCCCCACAGGACAACGACGGGGCTACCCTGCACGGGATGAAATCTTACGGCCATGTTTTCATCCTAAGACCAAGGAGTCTTGCCGACAACGGCTTGTACCTGTTTTCGGACCGTTTCGTCCAACCTTGTGGCGATAACACTGCAACTCTTTCTCCACCCTCGAACATGCGTGATGAGCCTTGCATTCTGGCCAGCGAGAAGAATTGTGACGTCGGGAGAGAAGACGAAATCGGAATGGGCGATCGCGTTTCGCCAATGGTTTAGTTGTTCGAGACGGATGAGTTCCTTGCTCTTGGGGTTGGCCGTTGAGAAGCCTGCAGAGACCCAAACGTCGAGCAGACCGAGTTTGGCAAAGTCCTGCTTGATGGACAGTTGTTGAGCGTTCTTGCTG
>JAFEBC010000425.1 GCA_018266095.1 Deltaproteobacteria bacterium | reverse complement strand
GGCCTCGGCCGCGAGGCGGAAGATCGCCCCCTTGGCGCGCTCGAGCTTCACGTGCAGATCGAGCCGATCGCCCGGCGTCACCACGCGGCGGAACTTCACCTTGTCGAGCGCCATCAAGTAGATGACCTTGGTCGCCGGATCGAAGTTCGTCATCTGGTGCGCCAAGAGCGCGCCCGCCTGCGCCATCGCCTCGAGCTGCAGCACGCCCGGCATCACCGGCTGCCCGGGGAAGTGACCCTGGAAGAACGGCTCGTTGATGGTCACGTTCTTGATGGCGTGGATGCGATCGTTCGGCACCAGCTCGATCACGCGATCGACCAGCAGGAACGGATAGCGGTGCGGCAGCGCGGCGATGATCTTGCGGATGTCGAGCGCGGTCGGGACGGTGGCATCCAAGCGGCGGCCTCCAGAGTGGGCGCGGAAGCTACCCTAAGCGGAGCCGGTGGGGCAACGCGCATCGGGCCCCGGCGGCCACAGGCCCACCTGCTATGGTCATGCGATGCGCGCGCGGCTCGACGGCACGGTGGCGATCGCGGGGATCGCGGGCGCGGCCGTGGTGAGCCTGGTGCGCGGCGCGGGCCCGGGTGCGCTCTGGTGCGGGGCGATCGCGGGGTGCGCGCTGGCGACCTGGGAGACGCTGCGCAAGACACCGGGCACGCAAACGCCGACGCTCACGCCTACGCCAACGCCTACGCCAACGCCTACGCCTACGCCAACGCCTACGCCTACGCCTACGCCAACGCCTACGCCAACGCCGACGCCAACGCGATCGCCAACGCTCTCCCTCGCCGACCGCCTCGCCCCCCTCTTCGCCCTCCTCTGGTTCATCCCCGCCCTCCACTTCACGCTCGCGCCCGGCGCCGACATGTCGATGCACACCGCCCTCGCGCGCGCCCTGCACGAGGGCTCCTCGACGCTCTCGCCCGCCTGGCCGCACGTCTCGGTCGCGCTCTACCCGCGCGGCTTCTCGGCCCTGATGGCGCTGCTCTGGCCCGTCGGCCCAGCCAAGGCTTCCCTCCTCGCCAGCGGCCTCGCGATGCTGGTGTGGCAGCTCGGGCTGGGGCACCTGCTCGAATCCCAGGGCGCGCGCGCGCCGCAGTTGCTCGCGTTGACGATCTCGCTCCTGGCCCGCACGCCGCAGGTGTTCTTCGACTGGGGCGGCGACCCGACCACGCTGGCCCTCGGCCTCTCACTGTTTGCGCTTGCGCGAGTGAACACTCATTCATTCCTGGCGGGCCTCCTGCTCGCCGGAGCCGCGGCGACGCACCCCACGGGCGCGCTCGCGGGCGGCGTGGCGCTGTTCGCGGCGATCGCGCTGCACGCAGTTCGCGCAGGGCAGAACATCAATCTCCGAGCGGGGATCGTGCAGCTCGCGCGTGGCGCGATCGCCGCCGCGCCGGCCCTGCTGGTCCTGCTGCTGCTGCACGTGCTGGGCCCGGCCCTCTCGCCGCGCGAGCTGGCTTGGATGAGTGAGTACTCACTCATGAATGAGGCGATCGCCCCCGTGCACTCGCTCCTCGGTCCCGGCGCGCTCCTCGTTCACCTGCCGCGCGTGCTGGGCGATGGGTTCGTGGTCCTCGTCGGCTGCGCGGCGGCGGTGCTGGCCGCGCGAGGTGCGCTGCGGACGCTCGCGCTGTTTCTCGGAGGCGCGCTGTCGCTGACGCTCTTGCTCGCGTGGGGACCGCTCCTGCCGGGCGTGGGCCCGCTCCTGTATGCGGCCCGGTTCGCGCCGCTCTTCGTCGTGCTCGGGGCGGTCCTCTTGGCGCAGGCGCTCCCGCTCGCGCCGCAGGGGCCAGGCCTGGTCGCGCTCGGGGTCGCGCTCGTGTGGGGAGCCGCCGTGCACGTCCATGTCTTCCAGCGCGCGCAGCCGATGGCGACCGCGGACGATCTCGAGGCCATCGCGTGTTTGCAGCGACTGGCTCCGCGAGAGCAAGTGCTCGTCGACGGCGCGCCTGGTGACGCGACCGCCTGGATCCCCGCGCTCACGGGCCTCCCCGTGACGCATCCGCACGCGCACTGCTCGTTGTTCGACGAGATCGACGCGGGCCTCGCGCAAGCGCCTGCGCCGACACTTCGGTTTCACGGGGAGCGACTGAGGTATGGCGCGCCGGATCCGCGGGCCGAGCCATCGGGGGCGCCGCTGTGCGCCGCGGGGACTGCACGCGTGTGGCGCTTGCGGTGAGGGCCTCCCTGCGCCCGCGGGCTACGTGCCCTTCTTCTCCAGCTCGGCCACGCGCTTCTCCAAGCGGCGCAGCTCCTTGATGAGCTCGGGCACCTTCGGCAGCGCGGCCGACATGCGCAGCCACTCCCGGTGCGCGATGGCCGGCGCGCCGCGCACCGGCGCGCCCGCGGCCAGCTCACGCGAGACGCCGCTCTGGGCGCCCACGCGCGCGCCGTCGCCGATCTTGAGGTGCCCCACTACGCCCACCTGGCCCGCGAGGATCACGCCCGCGCCCAGCGTGGTCGAGCCCGACACGCCGCTCTGCGCGACCAAGAGGGACAAGGGCCCCACCTGCACGTTGTGGGCGATCTGCACCAGGTTGTCGACCTTCACGCCGCGGCCGATCACCGTCTCGCCCAGCGTGGCGCGGTCGACGCAGGTGTTCGCGCCCAGCTCCACGTCGTCGTCGATGCGCGCGATGCCGGCCTGCGGGATCTTGCGGTGCAGGGGCCCATCGCCGTCGCCCTCGAGATCGAAGGCGAAGCCGAAGCCGTCTGAGCCGACGACGCAGTTGGGCTGGAGGATCACGCGGTCGCCGAGCACGCAGCGCTCGCGCACGATGGCCCCGGCGTGCAGGGTGCAGCCAGCGCCCACGCGCGCGTCGTCGAGGACACACGCGGACGGATGCAGGACCGTGCCCGCGCCGATCACGGCGCGAGCGCCGACGATGGCGCCAGCGAGGATCGCGGCCGTCGCGTCGATCTGCGCGGTCGCGTCGACGATCGCCCCCGCGCGCACACCCGCGGCCGGCCGGACCTCGGGGTGGAAGATCGCGCTCGCCTTGGCGAAGGCCACATACGGCTGCGCGCACACCAGCCGGGCCGCGGTCGCCGGCACCAGCCCGGCGTCGTCCTCGCCCACGATCACCGCGCCCGCCCGCGTGGCCAGGAGCGCGGCCTTGTAGCGCGCGTTGGAGAAGAAGCTGACCTGCGACGGCCCCGCGTCCTCGAGCGGCGCGACGCCCGACAAGGGCGCCTCCGCAAGGGACGACGGGGCCAACACGAGCCGCGCCGACAGTCGCGTGGCCAACTCAGCGAGCGAAATGGCCACGCGGTGCCTCGCGAGCGGCGCCTGTCCGACCAGCGCCGCGAGTGCGACTACTTCTTCGGAGCCGAGGCCTTCTTCTCGCCAGCTTCCTTCTTGGCCGACGACGCGGCCGCGCCCGCCGCGTTGGGGAACTTGTCGTTGTACCGGCGCACGACCTCGTTGGTGATCTCGCTCGACGGCGGCGCAAAGAGCAGCACGGCCTTGTCGAACACGAACGTGAACCCGTCGCGCTCGGCGACCTCGCTCACGATCTGGATCATGTTGCGGCTGATGCGGCCCATCGCCTCCTGCTCCTTGGCCGACAGCTCCTCCTGCATCTGCTGCGCCGCGGTCTGCGTGTCGATGTAGGCCTTCTGCATCTCCTCCATCTTCTTCTTCTTGGCGTCCTCGGAGAGCACCGCCGACTGCTTGCTGAAGTCGCCCTGCATCTTCTCGAGGTCGGTCTTCTTCTTCTCGATCTGCTGGCGGCGATCGTTCAGCTCGCCCTGCAGCCGCGTGCGGGCCGCCTTGCCCTCCTCGACCTCTTGCACGGCGCGCTGCACATCGACGTAGCCGTACTTCGGCGCGCTCTGGGCGAACGCCGCCTTGGAGCCAAGGAGCGCGAGGGGAAGGGCCAGGACCACCAGGAATCGACGCATGTTCTCTCTCTCGTTGAGCAGGGACGGTTTCAAAAAAGCGCGCCAACCTAAGCGCGGCGCGTCGCAACGTCAAGGGACGCGAGGGCGCCTTGGGCTGGTTGGCCCTTGGACGAGCGTTTTGTGTGGAAATTCAGGTCTGTGAAGCCCTCCGGCGCGCTGCTCGAACGCTCGTGCCAAAGCGACGATTCACCGCAGAGGCGCCGAAGCGCCGAAGGTATCCTGGCCAACGAGCCAAATCATTCTGCGCTTCTGCGTCTCAGCGGTGCGTGATCGGGTGAGCATGAACCGCCGAGCGGAGCTCAAACGAAGCCTCCTCGCCACGAAAGCGGTGAGATGCGCGCTAGAAGAAATTCCCGATCGTGAACTCGAACAAATACGCGTCATCCTGCGGGCGCCGGGTCAGTGGGAAGCCGACCTCGAAGCGCAGCGGTCCCAGCGGCGAGAACCAGCGGATGCCGGTGCCCACGCTGTAGAACAGGCCGAGCGGCAGCGTGCCGTCCCGCTGCGTGCTGCTGAAGAAGTTCTCGTTCTCGCTGAACACGTTGCCGGCGTCGAAGAAGCCCACGCCGCGCACGCCCGCGCCCTCGAAGATGGGGAACTCGATCTCCCAGTTCGTGACCAACTCCTTGTTGCCGCCGACCTGGAACTCGAACATGCCCGCGGTCGGGTCCAGCGAGGTGGCCACGCGCTTGGT
>JAFEBC010000424.1 GCA_018266095.1 Deltaproteobacteria bacterium | reverse complement strand
GCATCTGGACGTGAGCACGTATGCGTCGCTCCTGCCGCACGCGGGAGTGGGCGGGAGCGTGTGCCGGGCGGCGCCGGGGCGGATCGTGAACATCGTGGGAGGAGGCGGAGTGGCGCCCCTGTTCGCGGACGATGTGTTGCAGGAGGCGCTCGCTGCGGCGGGCGGTTAGAACGTGGCCATGAACACGAGCAGCGTCATCACGCGCAAGAGCAGCGAAGACAACAAGGTGCCCGCGCAGGCGCTGGCCGCGGGGGTACCGCCCGGGGTGCTGATCGATGCCCAGGGCGTGCCCGTGGGCGAGGCGCAACTGTTGTCTGCGTGGAGCGAGGCGGCCTTCGTGCCCTCGCATGGAACCATGCCGTCGGGTGCGCTGCCCTCGACGCGCGGCTTCGTGGACTTGGGCGCGGCCGCGGCGCTGCGCGTGGTGGGCCCGGATCGCGAGAGCTGGCTCACGGGCGTGACCACGGCGGACGTCAAGGCGGCGCAGGCGGGGGGCGCGGTGTACTCGCTGTTCCTCAACGGCCGCGGGCGCGTGGTCGCCGACGGGTACGTGTTCCGCTTCGCGGATGAGTTGGTGATCACGACGCGCCCGGACCGGCTGGATGCGCTGCACACGCACTTGGACAAGCTGCTGATCATGGAAGACGCGGAGCTCTCGCGCGCCACGGGCCGGCACCGGCTGCGCTGGGTGGGCGCGCCGCCGGATGCGTCGCTCACGGAAGGCGTTCGCGGGAGCCCCGATGCGCTGGGCTTCGAGGTCTTGCTGACGGCCGATCGCGCGGCGCAGGTGCTCGCGCAGGTGCCTGAGCGCGCCGATGCGGGCGTGCTGGAGACCCTACGCATCGCGCGCGGGATTCCTGCGTGGGGCCAAGACTTCGGCGAGGAGACCACGCCGCTCGAGGCCGGGCTCGACCGCGCGATCGCCTTCAACAAGGGCTGCTACGTGGGCCAGGAGGTGGTCGCGATGGCCACGTACCGCGGGCGCGTGCAGTGGAACCTGGTGCGGCTGGCCATGGAGGGCGAAGTGCCGCAAGTCGGCGCCCAGCTTGATCCAGCGCGCGGCGGCAAGGGCAAGGTCACCTCGGCCGCGCAGCTCGGCGCGCAGGCGATCGCGCTCGGCGTCGTGCACCGCGAGAAGATGGCGCCGGGGTCTGTCGTGGACCTCGCCGATGGCCGCAAGGCGACGGTGCTGGGCCTGCCGTACGGCTCGCTGCCGGGCGCGGGAGTGTGCGCGTAGCTAGTACTTGTAGAACCCTTCGCCGCTCTTCTTGCCGAGCTTCCCGGCGCGCACCATGCGGCGCAGCACCTGGGGCGGGTTGAAGCGCTCGCCCAATTCGCCGCGCAAGTGCTCGGCGATGGCGAGGCGCACGTCGAGGCCGACCTGGTCCGTGAGCTTCAGCGGACCCATCGGGTGGCCGTAGCCGAGCTCGATGGCGCGGTCGATCTCCTCGGCCGAGGCGACGCCCTCTTCGAGCATGCGCATGGCCTCCAGCGCGAGGGCGATGCCGAGCCGCGACGTGGCAAATCCGGGCGCGTCGCGGACGACCACGACCTCTTTGCCCATGCGCGCGCCGATGGCCTTGGCGGCCGTGAGCACGAGAGGAGACGTGCGCTCGCCGTGGACGATCTCGAGCAGCTTCATGATCGGCACGGGGTTGAAGAAGTGCAGACCGATGACGCGCTCGGGGCCCTTGGCGGCGGCGGCGATGGCGGTCACGGGGAGCGACGAGGTGTTGGTGGCGAGGATGGTCTCGGGCTTCACCAGCTTCGAGAGGCGCGCGAAGAGCTCCTTCTTGAGCTCGAGGTTCTCCGGCGCGGCCTCGACGACCAGATCGGCATGGGCGGCAGCGGCGTCCAGATCCGTGGCCGCGGTCAGGCGCGCCAGGGCCTGCGTGCGCTCGTCGGGCGTGCTCTTGCCCTTGTCCACGGCCTTCTGCAGCGATTCGGCGATCTTGTCGAGCGCCTTGGCCGCCGCACCCGGCGCGACATCGAACAATTGCGTGGCATAGCCCGCGCGCGCGGCCACCTGCGCGATGCCGGCGCCCATGGTCCCGGCGCCCACCACGAGCACGTTCTGCACGTCGACGAAGCTCATAGGTTGCCGAAGTACACGCCGCGCTTGGCCCGGCCCGCGGCCTCGAGCACGTCGCCCACCGCGTCGAACACCTCCGTCCAGACATCGGACGCGGTCGGCTCCTTGCCGGTGCGCGAGCGGGCGGCCTGGATCATGGCGTCGAGGTCTTCGGCGCTGGCGAACTGGTTGTTGATGGTGCGCAGGAGCTCCGCCGGCTTCTTGGCCAGCTCGTCTTCGGCGAGCTCGAAGCCGAGGCGCAGGCCATCGCAGGCCTGCGTGTCGAGCGGGCGCTCGTTGACGAGCGAATCGAGGTGCGGCTCGATGAACTTCTTGGCTTTGTCGGAGAGCGCGCGCACCTGGTAGAGGAAGATGGCCCAGTCGCCGCGCGAGCAGATGCGCTCAGCGGCCTCCCAGGGATGGTCGCGCAGCCAGCGATCCCACTCGGGCTCGTTCCAGCGTGTGAAGCCGTCGGGTGGAGAAATGCTCAAGTAGACGGACACGGTGCCTTCTTCTACCACGGCCTTGCTTTGCGTCCAGCGTTCGCGGTCCCGGGGCGTGGGGAGGGTTGCGTCCTCCGGGAGGCCTGCGGCTTGGAACTCCGCGGTCCCGGGGCGTGAGGAGGGTTGCGCCTCCAGGAGGCCTGCGGCACGACCGGCGCTCG
>JAFEBC010000423.1 GCA_018266095.1 Deltaproteobacteria bacterium | reverse complement strand
TGCGTGGTGGACGCGTGGCGGGCGCTGACCACGTCGGCGGAGGTGCACTCGGCGGTGGTCGATCACACCGAGCTCGCGCGCAAGCCTGTGCTCGACGAGTGCCAGGCGTTGGCGGAGATCTCGGCGGCGCGGCTGAACGCGGCGCGGCAGAACGGCACGGCGGGCGCTCCTGCTGCGGGTGGACCGGCGGGCGCTCCAGCGGCGCCGGCGGATCCGTGCGCGGGCGAGCAGGGAGAGGATCGCCAGGCGCTCTGTGAGGTGAAGCGGTGCTTCGATGAGGGCTCGCTGGCGTACGCGAAGGAGCTCTCGGTGAACGGGCTGGAGTACAAGCCGGGCGATTGGCGGCTCAAGCCGGTGGGCGCGGGGAAGCTGCTGGTGACGCGGCCGATCTCGGGCGCGGCGAAGATGGGCGACGCGGCGCCGCCGGGCCACGACGCGATGTGGCTGGTGAAGGTGGGCGAGAACCTGTCGATCATGCCGTCGACGGCGGACGCGCGGCAGATCACGGTCGAGCACAACGCCTGCAAGAAGAAGTAGCGGCGCGCGCCGGGCGGGGCGCGGGCGTACGAGGATCCCGCACGCCCGTGCCCTCGGGCTTCAGGAGCGCATGGCGTCAGCGGCGGGGCTTCGCCTTGGCCTTCGCGGGGCGGGCCGGCTTGGCGGGCTTGCCCTTGGCGGGCGCGGCCTGGACGCTCACGAGCTTCGGCTTTCCCTTCGCGGACGGGCGCGCGTGGGCGTGATCATGGCTGTGCGCGTGGCCGTGATCGTGCGGGTCCGCGTGCGCGTGGCCTTGCGCGGCCGGGCGCTGCGCGGAGGAGCCCCGCGGGCCGCCGGGGATGAGCGAGGCGCCCGCGTCCTTGAGCGCCTCGACGATGGCCACCAGGGCCTCCGGGGAGGTGCGCCCGCCGTCGCCCGCGAGGCGGACGGCCGCTGACGACAGGAGCCAATAGAGCGCGGACAGGTCCACGCCGAAGCGCTCCAGGGCCGCGAGGTGCGCCCGCACGGTGCCCACGTCGCCGCGGACCACGGGGCCGGTGATGATCTCCGAGGGCTGGTGGGCCTCGAGCTGCGCGAGGGCGCCCTTGGTGAGCGGGAGGAGCGCGGCGCGCGACTCGGCGAGCGTGGCGCCGGTGGCGTGCGAGAAGGCGCGGGTGGCCTCGGCGAAGAGCGCGATCTGGCCCCCGGCGGCGAGCACGGCGGAGGCGTGGTAGAGCGCGCGATCGCCCGCGGTCCGCAGCGGGTGCATCTGCAGGGCCTCGGCCAGGAGCGAGAGGCTGCCGAGCGCGTCGTCGTCGGAGCCTGCGACGCCGGCGGTGGCGCCGATGAGCGCGTCGGCGCGTGAGCCCGCGGGGATGGCGCGCAAGGGATGCAGCGAGCCGATGCGGGCGCCGTTGTGCAGCGCGAACCCCAGGACGTCGAGATCGAGCGCGCCCGCGAGGTGCACGACGAGCTGCCCTGCGCCCACGACCTTGGTGGCGGCGAGGTCGCGGCAGAGATCGCTCACGGCCGCGTCGCTCACGGCCAGGAAGACCACCTCGGCCTCGCGGATCGCGCGCGGGAAGGGTCCGCTGCGCCAGAGGGGCGGCTTGGGCGTGCGGTTCCAGGTGGCGACGATGCGGACGCCGGCGGTGCGCAGGGCAGGCAGGAGCACCGAGCCCACGGCCCCGCCTCCGAGGATGGCGGCGGTGCGAGGGAGTCGGGCGGACATGCGGGCAGCCTCTCAGGCTTCCTTGCGGAAGTCGACTCCCGCGGGCCCGGCGAAGGCCAAGAGGCGCTCCCCGGGGCGGACCTGGCCGGCGAGGATGCGGTCGGCGAGGGAGGATTCGACCAGGCGCTCGATGGTCTGGCGCATGGGGCGGGCGCCCAGGGCGGTGACGTAGCCGCCCGAGCTGATCAGGTGCTCGATGAGGCCGGGCCCGGTGCGGAAGGAGATGCGGCGCTCCTCCCACAGGCGGCGCGAGGATTCGGCGAGCAGGAGCTGCGCCACGCGGGCGACCTCCTCGCGGGAGAGCGCGGCGAACACCAGGCGCTCGTCGAAGCGGGTCCACAGCTCGGGCGGGAACTGGGCGCGGGCCAGCTCCAGCGCCTTGGGCGTGAGCGGGTGCTCGACGGGCGTGGGCGGGAGCGTCTGCGCCAGGGGATCGACGGCGTGGCCGTGCTCTGTCTCGCTGGCCGAGCCGAAGCCCATCGCGCGCGTGCCGTTGCCGCCGAAGGCCTGCGCGCCCGCGTTGCTCGTGACCACGATGACGGCCGCGGTGAAGTCCACGCGGCGGCCGCGGCCATCGGAGAGCTGGCCCTCGTCGAGCACTTGCAGCAAGAGCTGCAGCACGCTCGGGTGCGCCTTCTCTGCCTCGTCGAAGAGCACGACGCACGCGGGACGCCGCCGCACGGCCTCGGTGAGCTGGCCGCCCTCGCCGTAGCCCACGTAGCCGGGCGCGGCGCCGACGAGCCGCGCGACCGAGCGCGGCTCCACGTACTCCGACAGCGCGATGCGCACGAGCGCGCCGTTCTGCGCGCCCTCGCCCACGCCGGCCGGGAACAATTCGTCCGCCAGCGCGCGCGCCGTCTCGGTCTTGCCCACGCCCGAGGGGCCCACGAACAAGAGCGACGCGAGCGGCCGCTGGCTGCCGAAGCCGGCCTGGTTGCGCTTGAGCACGCGCGCGATGGACTCGATGGGCTTGTCGTGCGCCACGATCCGCTCGCGCAGGCGCCGCTCGAGGGTGAGGAAGCGCTCGCCGTCGGGCTGCAAGAGCCGCTCCTCGGGCAGGCCGGCCATGCGGGCCACGGCCCGGGCGATGTCGTCGCGGGTCACTTCCTCGCGCGCCTCACGCCGGGCACGCGAGCCGGCGAGGTCGATGGCGGCGAAGGCCTTGTCGGGCAGGAAGCGGTCGCGCACGTAGCGCGCGGTCAGGTTGGCCGCGGCCTCCAGCGCCTCGTCCAGGAAGCGCACGCGGTGGTGCTGCTCGTAGCGGCTCTTGGCGCCCTCGAGGATGCCCTTGGTGGCGCGCGGCGTGGGCTCGCGGACCAGCACGGGGACGAAGCGGCGCTCGAGGGCCGGATCGCCCTGGATGTGCTTGCGGAACTCGTCGTGCGTGGTGGCGCCGATGCAGGGGAACTCGCCGCGGGCCAGGGCGGCCTTGAGCTCGTTGGCCGCGTCCTGCGGACCCTCTCCCGTCGAGCCCGCGCCGATGAGCATGTGCAGCTCGTCGATGAAGACGACCACGCGGCCCTCGGCGCGCTTCACCTCGTCCTTGAGGCCGATCAGGCGCTCGGAGAACGAGCCGCGCAGTTGCGTGCCGGCGACGAGGCCCGCGACATCGAGCTCGATGAGCACACGGTCGGCCTGCCCCGGCAGCGGCTCCGGTCCAGCGAGCTGCACCAGGCGATGCGCGAGGCCCTCGACGATGGCGGTCTTGCCCACGCCCGGTTCGCCCACCAGCACGGGATTGTTCGCGCGGCGCTTGCCCAGGATGTCGAGCACCTCCTCGACCTCGCCTTCGCGGCCCACGGCGAGATCGAGCGCGTCCTGCGCGGCCAGGAGCGTGAGGTTCCGCCCGTGCGTGTGCAGCCAGGGGAACAGGCGCGGATCGAGCGCCCAGCGGCCCGTGAGCGGCGAGCCAGCGGGCGCAGAGAGCGCGGATTCGAGCGCGGACGGCGGCGGACGCGAGCCCTGCGGCAGCGGCGACCCATGCGGTCCCGCGGGCTGCGAGAGCGGCGCAGGCAGGCTCTGCGGGAGCGGCGCGCGGCTCGGCTGCGGCACCTCGGCGACGGCCGTGCGCGGACCGTGCGAGAGCGCGGGCAGGGCGTCCGCAGGAGAGTGGGGCGACGAGTGCGGGGCAGAGAGCGGCGACGACAAAGGCGACGAGAGCGGCCCCGGGAGCGTGGACGTGCGGCCCCGCGGGATGGCCTCGAGCGCGGGCGCGCGGTACGGCTCGCGCACGGTCTGCTCCGCCGGGATCGGCTGCGAGCGGCGGCGCGGCATGGTGCCCAGGAGCTGACCCAGCGCGGTCGTGCGCAGCGTGGCCAGCGGGAACGCGGTCCGATCGAGCAGCGTGGCCGCCGACGAGCGCGAGAGCCGCGTCAGGGCCACGAGCAGGTGCAGGCCCTCCGCCTCCTTGTGCCCGCAGTCGTCCGCGAGCTGCCGCGCGCGCTCCAAGGCCTGACCGTAGAGCTCGGGCGCCTCATCGGGGGCCCGGCCCAACGCGCCCAACTGCGAGAGCACCTCGTCCTCACTGCACCCGCGCTCGCGCAGGAGCTGATCCGCGCTGCCCGGGATGGTGAAGATGGCCAACAGGAGGTGCGCCGTGGACGGCCGCTGCGCGACGTTCCGGGCGATGTCTTGCGCCTCGTGCGCGATCTGCTGAAGCTCCACGGAGTCGGTCGCCATCGGTGGCGCATCCTCGCTCACGCCGATCTCGCCGCGCAAGCGCGAACGAATTCTTCACTCGAAGATCCGGGTGAGGCTTGCCCACACACGCCCCTGTTTGCTACTTGGCCGCCCGTGCGCCCCCTCACCATCGGCATTGCAGGCGGAACCGCCAGCGGCAAGACCACCGTCGCGCGGCGGCTGGTCGAGCGCTTGAGCGGGCATCCGGTCGCCTTCCTGGACCAGGACTCCTACTATCGCGACCTCTCGGATCTCTCGATGGAGGACCGCAAGCGGTTCAACTTCGACCATCCGGACGCGTTCGACACGGACCTGTTCGTGCAGCACCTCTCGCAGCTCCAAGAGGCGCGCGCGGTGGCCAAGCCCGTGTACTCGTTCCAGCAGCACTCGCGGACGGCGGAGGCGGTGCAGGTGAACCCCGGCGACGTCATCATCGTCGAGGGCATCCTGGTGCTGGGCCTGGAGCCGGTGCGCAAGCTCCTGGACGTGAAGGTGTTCGTCGACAGCGACTCGGACGTGCGCGTGCTGCGGCGCCTCTCGCGCGACATCAAGGAGCGCGGCCGCGACTTCGACGGCGTGATCGATCAGTACTTCCGCACGGTGCGGCCGATGCACTTCGGCTTCGTGGAGCCGTCCAAGCGCTGGGCGGACGTGATCATCCCGCACGGCGGGAACAACGACGTGGCCATCGACATGGTGGCCGGCCTCGTGCGCTCGCGGATGGAGTAACGACTCCAAGAGCCTCCGCGTTGAGGCCGTTGTTCCTTGCTTCTAAGCCCGCTGGATCTTCCCCTTCGAATCCAGCTTGTACGTCTCCGGCAGCGCCGCCTCGAACTTCGGCGTGTAGCCCTTCACGTCGAACGGAGAGTCCGCGAGCAGCCCGGCCAGGGCCTCGCGCACGCGGGCGTTCCCCTGCGCGTGGGCCTTGAGGAACGCCTCGAGCAGCGGCACGCGGCCCTTCTCCTGCGCGGCCGTCGACGCGCTCGCGGCCACCGCCTGCTCCTCGGCGCTGGCGCCCTCGGGGAGCGGCTGGAGCTGGCCGCAGACGACCTGCGCGGCGGCGATGCGCACGTCGTCGTCCATGTCGTCGAGGAACGGCAGCGCGGCGGGCACCGCGTCGGGCGCGCGGTGGTGCGAGAGCGCGTGCAGGAGCAGCACCTTCTTCTCGCTGGTGCGGCTGTACTCGGTGGCCGCGCGGTTCAACGCCCCGCACAGGATCTGGATGAACTCCTGCTCGCTCAGGAGCTCGCCCAAGGCCTCGAGCGGCCAGGTGATCTCGTCGCGCGCGGCGAGGAAGCGCTTGATGGGCTCCAGGGACACCTTGCCCGCGGCCACGATCAGGTCGAGCACGCGGTGCTTCTCCTCGTCGTCCGTGATGCCCGGATCGATGCGGATGGTGAAGCGCGCGAGCAGCGCGTCGATGGCGGGCTCGGTGCGCATCGCGCCCAGCTCCTCGATCGCGCCCTGGCGGTTCTCCGGCGGGCCGAACTTCTCGGTCACCTTCTTGCCGAGCCTCTGCGCCGCGCGCAGGTCCTTCTCTTCCTTGGTGCCGCCAAAGCCGAGCTTGTCGAACAGGCCCATCGGGTGCTCCTTGTCGAGGTGCGGAAAGTGCAGCGGATGACGCGGGTGCGCAAGCGGAATCGAGAGCGAAACCGGAGGTTTCGGGAGCTAGAGGTCGAAGCCCTCGCGCACGTCGGACGGATAGAAGGCGTCCAGCTTGCGCCCGGCCTCGCGCGCCGCCGGGGAGTCGGGCGGGGACACGAGCTGCAGGATGACGTAGAGGTCGCCGCGCTCAACGCCCTGGCCGCGCAGCGCCGGCAGGCCACGTCCGCGCAGGCGCAGCTTCTTGCCGCTCGACGAGCCCGGCGGGATCTTGAGCTTCACGGGGCCCTCGAACGTGGGCGCGGTGATCTCGCCCCCGTGCACGGCCTCCCCCAGCGTGACCGGGAGCTCCAGCAGCAGATCGAGCCCCTCCACCTTCACCAGCGGGTGCGGGCGCAGGTGCACGTTGAGATAGAGGTCGCCGTTGCGGCCGCCGCGCGAGCCCGGCGCGCCCTGGCCGCCCAGCCGGATGCGCGAGCCCTCGTTGACGCCCGGCGGGATCTTGACCTTGAGCCGCACTGCCTCGCGCACCTGGCCCTGACCCTGGCAGTTCTCGCAGGGCACGGGCTCCTTGCCGGAGCCATCGCAGGAGGGGCACTCGACCGTCATCAGGCCGCCCGCGCGCGAGACCTCGCCGGTGCCGCGGCACTCGTGGCAGGGCCGGGTGCGGCCATCGGGGCGCGAGCGCAGCCCGAAGCACACGGGGCAGCGCGCCAGGCGATCGACCGTCACCTCGCGCTCGGCGCCCAGCACGGCCTCGCGCAGCTCCACCTCGAGCGGGCCCTCGGTGTCGTCGCCGTCTTGTGGGCCCTGCTGCTGGCCGCGGCGGCGCTGCTCTGCCCGGCGCCGCTGGGTGAAGAAGTCGCTGTACATGCCGCCGAGGTCACCCTCGGGGCGGGGGCCGCCGCTGTTCGAGCCGCCGAACATGCCCTCAAAGCCCGAGCTGGCGGCCTCCTGTTGGCGGCGGAACTGCCGCGCCTTGGCCTCGTCGAAGCCCGGCCGCGTGGACACCTCGCCGAACTCGTCCCACAGCGCCCGCCGCTTGGGGTCGCCCAGCACGTCGAAGGCCGTCGAGATGTCCTTGAAGCGCTCCTCGGCCTTCTTGTCGCCCGGGTTCACGTCCGGGTGGAAGCGCTTGGCCAGCCGCCGGTACGCCTTCTTGATCTCCTCGGCGGGAGCGTGCCTGGTCACGCCCAGGGCGGTGTAGGGGTCCTTGAAGGCCATGCGGTCCGCATGACCGTAATCACGCCAAGCGGGTCGGTCAACGCGTAGAATGACTGAGTGCTTGCCCCCTTGGTCTTGATCCTGGTCCTGGTGTCGGTGACCCCCGCGGCGGCCGCCGAGCGGCAGCTCGTCGACGAGGTCGTGGCCGTGGTGGAGGCCCAGAGCATCACCCTGACCGAGCTGGAGGCCGAGACGCGCATCCAACTCGCCGCCGAGCAGAGCCCGTCCCTGGCCATGATCCGCCTGGACAAGCCCATCCTGGCCGCCTCGCTTCGGCGGCTCATCAAGGAGCGCGTGGTGCTGGCGGAGGTCGAGCGCCTGAAGCTCTTTGACCTCGAGGGCGGCGAGCGCGAGGCCCTGCTCAAGAGCCTGCGGCAGCGGTTCCCGTCCCTGCAGGCCTGGGAGGAGTTCCTGCGCAAGCTGGAGATGACCGAGGAGGAGGTCGGCGCGGTGCTGGCGCGCGGGCTGCGCGTGAGCCGCTACCTCGACAACCGGCTCAAGCTCTCGGCGCAGCTCCGCGACAGCGAGCTCGACGACAGGCTGCGCGAGCTGGGAGAGAAGGCGCCCCACACGGCGGCGGGGCGTGAGGCGCTGCGCCGGCAGCTCGCGGCGGAGAAGTACGACAAGCAGCTCACCGACCTGCTCTCGGACCTGAGCAAGCGCGCGTCCGTTCGCGTGCTCGATTCGCTGGACGCGGCCGACCCGCTGGCGCCTTCACCGGGGCAGGCTCCGCAGGCGCCCGCCGGAGAGAGGTGAGGCGTGGGCGAGCCCGAGCTGCGGCCGCTGCGCAAGGACGAGCTGCCGCAGGCGCTGGCGGTCGAGCGGGCGGCGCACGCGCACCCGTGGTCGCCCGAGCTCTTGCAGCGGGAGCTCGACCACGACTGGAGCACGGTGCTGTGCGCGGTGCTCCCGCAGGACGTGATCGCGGGCTTCGCCGTGTTCTGGTCGGTGCACGACGAGGTGCACCTGCTCAACGTGGCGGTGTCGCCCGAGCACCAGCGGCAGGGCCTGGGCCGCCGGCTGCTGGTCGAGCTGGAGCGGCGGGCGCGGGCGGGGAGCGCGGCCCTGATCACGCTGGAGGTGCGCGCGTCGAACGAGCCGGCGCTGGCGCTCTACGCGAGCCAGGGCTTCCGCGAGGTGGGCCGACGCAAGCGTTACTACAGCGACAACGGCGAGGACGCGATCGTGATGGTGAAGGAGCTGGAGCGCGCGGCGTAGTCAAAGAGACAAACGCTTCACAGGAAGGAAAGAAGGAAGGATGGGTCCTCGGCGGAGACGGCCTGGCCCCAGATCTGTCCTTGTTTCCTTCCTGTTGAAGCAGTTGCCCTTTGCCGCTGACTCGCTGTGACCTAGAAGAAGAGTTGTTTGGTCGTCGCGCCGAGCGCAGCCGTGCCGCCGATCGCGAGCAGCGTCGTCACCCCTCGCGTCAGGTCGTTCTCCTCTTTTCGCGCCTCGTTCCCGAGCAGCGCGCCCGGGATGGCGCCGACCACGAAGCCGATGAGCATGCCCAGCGCGTTGGTGCGCACGTTGTGCGTGTCCGCGAGCGTGGTGCCGTTGCGCACGAAGCTCTCGGTGATGATGCCGCCGATGCCCGCGAACGTGCTGCCGAGCGCGTAGCTCCCTGCGAGCCACCAGCAGCGGCTGCGCAGCGGGGGCGGGTAGCCGTCGACGTTGAGGATCTCGACCTTCGGCTGCTGGATGGTCGCGTTGCGGCTGATGGTGTACCCGCCGCTCCCGATCGTCTGCTGGAGGGCGGGCTGCGACAGCGTGAGCACCAAGGTCGAGGCGGCGATGAGCAGCAAGCGGGTCGGCTCCGTCAGACAGAAGGCTCACGTTGTAAGGAACGGGGCGGGGCTCTGTCCAGGTGGGCGGATGTGCGCAAGCTACTCGCGGCGCTTGCCTTCACGCTCGCGCAACACGGCGGCCACGTCGGCGAGGGAGAGGCCGTGCGCGCGCAGGAGCACCAGTGTGTGGAAGAGGACATCCGCGGCCTCGGCGCAGACCTCCTCGCGCCTCTTGCCCAGCGAGGCGATGACGAGCTCGGTGGCCTCCTCGCCGACCTTCTTGTGGCGCAAGGTCTCGTTGGCGAAGAGCCTGGCCACGTACGAGCCAGGGGGCGGATTGGTCTGGCGGCTCTCGAGGACGGCTTCGAGCTGCGCCAGCGTCTCGGCGGGCGTGGGCGCGGGGGGAGCGGCGCCCTCGATGGGCCGGTAGAAGCAGGTGCGCTCGCCGGTGTGGCAGGCGGGGCCCCGCGGGTGGACGCGCAGGAGGACCGCGTCGTGATCGCAGTCGGTGGCGGCGGCCTTGACCGCCTGCACGTTGCCGCTCGTCTCGCCCTTGACCCACAGGGCGTCGCGGCTGCGCGAGAAGAAGGTGGCCTTGCCGGTGGCGAGCGTCTGCTCCAAGGCCTCGCGCGACTGGTACGCGAGCATCAGCACCTCGCCGCTCGTCGCGTCCTGGACCACGGCGGGCACGAGGCCGCGCGCGTCATAGGTCAGGCCGGCGGGGGCGAGCGGGGTGCGGTCGAGGGGATCGTTGGACATGGGGGACCTCGTCAAATCGGCCAGCGCATGGGGAAGCCGCGGGCGGCGCACGCTTCCTTGACCTGCGCCAGCGAGAGCGTGCCGAAGTGGAACACCGAGGCGGCCAGCGCGGCCGCGGCCCCGGCCTCGAAGGCATCGGCGAAGTGATGGGGTGTGCCGGCGCCGCCGCTGGCGATGACGGGGACGCGGACGGCCGCGGTGACGGCGCGGAGCTGCTCCAGGGCGAAGCCCTTGCCGGTGCCGTCGTGGTCGATGGAGGTGAGCAGGAGCTCGCCTGCGCCGCGGTCGACGGCCTCGCGGGCCCACTCCAAGAGGTCACGGCCGGCGTCGCGCGTGCCGCCGTGGGACTGGACCTGCCAGCCGCGGCTGGGGTCGCTCGGGTCGCGCCACTTCGCGTCGATGGCCACCATCGCGCTCTGGCTGCCGGTGAGCCTCGCCACCTGGGTGATGAGCCCGGGATCCGCGAGCGCCGCCGAGTTCATCGACACCTTGTCGGCGCCCGCGCGCAGGAGCCGCTCGGCGTCGTCCACGCTGCGCACCCCGCCGCCCACGGCGAAGGGGATGTCGACCTCGCGCGCGACCTGCTCGACCAGCCTCACCAGGGTGGCGCGGCCCTCGAGGCTGGCGGAGATGTCGAGGAAGCAGAGCTCGTCCGCGCCCGCGCGCGCGTAGGTCCGCGCCTGGTCCACGGGATCTCCTGCGTCGCGCAGGGCCTCGAAGCGGACGCCCTTGACCACGCGGCCGTCCTTCACGTCGAGGCAGGGGATGATGCGGCGGGTGAGCATGGAGGACCGAGTCGCGACGCTGTGTTGGTGGTTGGGGGTCCAGGGGAGCGGCAGCTCACCCCTGGTGGAGGTCTCTCAGAGGGAAACCGGATCGAGGAGCGCCTCGGTGAGTGTTCATTGATCGGCGCCTCGAGGTTGGATGCGCCGATAGACATCCGCGTCGACCTTGTCCATCAAGCGCTCGGGCCTGGCCACCACGCTCCAGCCGCTCTGCGCGTAGAGCCCGTGCGCGTCGCGGGTGGCCAGCATCCAGCGGCGCAGGCCCTGCAACTCCGGGTGCGCGTGCACGCCGCGCATGAGCCACTTGGACAGGCCGCGGCCGCGGAACTCCTCGAGCACGTACACGTCGGCGAGGTAGGCGAAGGTGGCGCGGTCGGTCACCACGCGGGCGAAGCCGATCTGGCGCTGGGCGGGGCCGCCGAGCGCCGCGGCGCCGGTGAGGTG
>JAFEBC010000422.1 GCA_018266095.1 Deltaproteobacteria bacterium | reverse complement strand
GTGGCACTACACGTACGACGACTACCTCCGCGTCGAGGCCGACAGCGACGTGCGCCACGAGTTCCTCAACGGCGAGATCTTCGCGATGGCCGGCGGCACTCCTGAGCACGCCGCGCTGGGGGCGAGCCTCGCGTTCACCGTCCGGTCGAAGCTGCCCGCCAACTGCAAGCAATTTACGTCAGATCTCCGCATCTTCATCGAGTCGTCCGGGCTGACCACGTATCCGGACTCCTCCGTCGTCTGCGGCCCCGTTGCCCGCTCTAGCGTCGATCCCCTCGCGATCACGAACCCGTCGATCCTCTTTGAGGTCACCAGCCCCTCGACTGAGGAATACGATTTCGGCGCGAAGCTCAACCACTACCAGACGCTTCCGAGCCTGAAGGCGGTGGTCATCGTCTCGCACAAGGCGCCGCTCATCACGGTCTTCGCGCGCGCGGGGGACGCATGGGAGCGCCGAGAGGCGCGGCCCGGCGAGCAGGCGACCGTGAGCACCGGTGAGCTCTCCTTGGGCCTGAGTGTCGACGAGATCTACGCAGCGCTTCAGGGTCTGTAGCGAGTCCTGTTAGTCCAGCTTGCCCTCGTGCAGGAGCTTCATCAGCAACGGGCTCATCCGCGCCAGCGCCCGGCCGCGGTGCGAGAGGCGATTCTTCTCCTCCTGCGGCAGCTCGGCGAGCGTCTTGGTGCCGATCTCGGCCGGGATGAACAGCGGGTCATACCCAAAGCCGCCGTCCCCGCGCGCGGCCGTGGCGATGCGGCCGTCCACGCGGCCCTCGGTGCGGAACAGCTTCTGCCCGTCCGGGCTCGACAGCGCCGCCGCGCAGAAGAAGTGCGCCCCGCGCCGCGACATGGGGAACGAGCTCAAGTGCTGCAGGAGCTTCTGCCGCCGCGCCTCGTCCGTGTCCGCGAACCGCGCCGAGCGCACGCCAGGCCCGCCATTGAGCGCGTCCACGCAGATGCCGCTGTCGTCGGCCAAGGCCCACAGGCCCGACTTCTGCGCCGCGTGCCGCGCCTTCTCGGCTGCGTTCTCGTGGAAGGTCTCGTGCGGCTCCTCGGGCGCGTCGATGCCGACGTCCTTGAGCGACACGAGCTCGTGCTTGCCGCCCTCGAGGAGCCCGCCCAAGAGCTCCTGGAACTCGCGCAGCTTCCCTGAGTTCCCGGTGGCGATGAGCAGCTTCACTTCTTGTGCCCCGCGGCCACGGCGCGCGTCTTGTCGGTCTCCTCCGACTTCGCCAGCGCCGCCTTTTGCAGCACGAACAGCTCGGCGCACCCCTTCTGGCCCAGCGCCACCATCTGCATGAGCTGCGCGGGCGAGAACGGCTTCTTCTCGGCAGTGCCCTGGACCTCGAGCAGGTTGCCCTCGAAGTTCGAGACCACGTTCAGGTCCACCTCGGCGCCCGAATCCTCCTCGTAGTCGAGGTCGAGCCGCACTTCGCCGTTGATGATGCCCACGCTCACGGCCGCGACCGGCGCCTTGAGCGCCTGGGGCCGGTAGATGCGGCGCAGCGCGATGCCCAGCGCCACGTACGCGCCCGTGATGGCCGCCGTGCGCGTGCCGCCATCGGCCTGCAAGACGTCGCAGTCGATGACGATCTGCCGCTCGCCCATCGCCACCAGGTCCGTCGCCGCGCGCAACGAGCGCCCGATGAGCCGCTGGATCTCCTGCGTGCGCCCGCTCTGCTTGCCCTTGGCCGCCTCGCGGTCCGAGCGCGTGTGCGTCGAGCGCGGGAGCATGCCGTACTCGGCCGTCACCCAGCCCTTGCCGGAGCCCTTCACGTGGCCCGGGACCTTCTCCTCGGCCGTCGCGGTGCAGAGGACCCGCGTGCGCCCGAAGGTGCAGAGAACGGACCCCTCGGCGTGCTCGGTGAAGTCGGGTTCGATGGTGACGACGCGAAGCTGCTCGTGGGTTCGGCCGGTGCGCATGGGGCGCTGTGCGTACCGCGCTGTTGCACGGTTGCGCAAGCAGTGTCCGCGCCCGGACTTTGTCCGGGTTCCGAACGAGGACGCTGATCAGGCCAGTTCTACGGATTCGCCGCCGGATTCGCGGGGGTCGCCGTCGCGGGCTCCGGGAGCGTCGGGTCGGGGATGGTCGGATCGGGCACGGCTGGGGGCGCGGCTGCGGAGGTGTCAGACGATTTCCCGGCAGAGGTCTCAGACGTCTTCCCCGAGGAGGTCTCAGACGTTTTCACCGCAGAAGTCTCAGACGATTCCCCAGCCACAGGCCGCGTCGGATCCTGAGCAATTCCAGCCGCTTGCCCTTCTTGCGGCGGCCGGGCCGTCGCGCTCTGGGCCGGCCCCGCGGGCACCCTCGGCTGGTTCGCCGCCAGCGTGGTCGACGCGGACTTCTCAGACGATTTCCGCGCCGCCGCCGCCCGCCAGGCCTCCTTGCGCGCCTGCTGCTCGGCCAGCCGCGCCGCCTTCTCCTCCGGCGTGGTCGGAAACACGCGCCGCGCCAGCACCTTCTCGGCGAACTCCTGGATGCCCGCCTCGATGGCCTCGGCCATGCGCTGCTGGTACTTGTCCTTGGCCAAGAGCTTGGCCTCGGCCGGGTGCGAGATGAACCCGATCTCGACCAGGATCGCCGGCATCTTCACGCCCGAGAGCACGAGAAACGGCGCCTGCCGCACGCCACGGCTCTGCGCCCCCGTGCGACGCAGGATCTGGTGGTGCACCTTCGCCGCCAGCTCGGCCGAATCGTTGCGCGCCTGCCCCAGCGCCAGGTCCGCCAGCAGCCCCTGGACCTTGTCGTTCGTCTTCGGCACCGGCAGCGCCTCGGGCCCGCCGTTCTCCATCTCGGCCAGCATCTTGGCCTCGGCGTCGGTCGGGTCGGGCGCGAGGAAGTACGTCTCCACGCCCTTGGTCACCTTGCGGTCGGCCGAGGTCGCCATCGAGTTGCAGTGCACGGAGACGAAGAGGTCCGCCGAGGCCTCATTGGCGATCTGCGCGCGCTGCGCGAGCGAGATGTCGGCGTCGTCCTCGCGCGTGAGCACGACGGTGGCGCCCGCGTCCTCGAGGACCTGCTTGAGGCGCTGCGACACTTGAAGGGAGATGTTCTTCTCGATGAGGCCCTTCGGCCCGTGCGCGCCGTCGTGCGGGAAGGCGCCGCCGTGGCCCGGGTCGATGACGACGACGAGCGGGCCGTTGGTGGACGCGGCCAGCGCGGGGAGCGAGCAGGCGAAGGTGAGGAGGAGCAGTAGCTTGAGGCGCACCGTCAGAGGATAGTAGGTCGCAGGCCGCGGCGGTGCAACGCGCTGCGTGTGAGGGGGACCATGAAGAAGAGCTTTCCCGATGTCACCGACCCCGCGAAGGTCGGGACCTACCCAGCCCAGTCGCACGCCGGCGGCGGCTCGGTCTGGGATGCCGTCCTCGAGTACCGCGTCTGGGTTCACGAGGACGGCGAGTCCGATTCGTATTCCGCGTTCGCCACGTACGAGGAGGCGCTCGCCTGGTCCAAGCGAACGACCGGTGCCGAAGAGCCGCTCGCGCTGATCCGGCAGGACGAGTACCTCGACGAGCCCGAGCCCGGTGTCTTCGTCCATGTGAAGGAGGTCCGAGTGACCGAGTGGCCCGTCGAGTTCCTCTCGCGGCCTCGGCGCACTGCGAGGACGATCCCGGAGTTCCTCTCGCCGAAGGCGCCTGCGAATCGGCTGGACATCTTGCGTGGGCTGGCCAGGCCGAAGGGTCGATAGCGAGCCATGCCGAAGAAGCGCACCCCCAAGAGCCCCAGGCCGCTCGTCGTCCCGCCCGACAGCGAGGTCGTACACACCGTGCGCGTGACCCATCCGGGCGGCCGCGTCGAGACGCTCAAGCTGCGCAAGAGCGAGTTCAGGCGCTTCCCCGAGGGCACGATGCTGCAGTGGTCCGAGGGCTGGACCGTCATCGGCACGAGCTGGCCGTTCGACGATTGAGGGCGCGACAGGGCCTCTCGCGTCCGGCGTCAGCGCGTCGATTCCACCGCGAAGTCGATGAACGCGCGCACCTTCGCGGGTGGCAGGCGGCTCGACGGGTGATAGGCGTAGAGCGGAAAGAGCTCATCCGTCCAGCGCGGGAAGAGGTTCACCAGGGCGCCGCTCGCGAAGAGCTCCTCGGTCCCGAAGGCCATCAGCTGCGCGATGCCGGCGCCAGCGAGGCATGCGCCGACCGCGGTGGTGGCGTCGTTGAAGTAGAGCGGCCCGCGCGCATCGATGCGGACGCGCTTGCGCTTCTGGTGGAGCTCCCACTCGAACGGCCGGCCCGTCGACGGGTCGCGGAAGAGGATGCAGGTGTGCCGCTCCAGGTCGCGCGGCACGCTCGGGCGGCCGCGGCGCGCGAGGTAGCTCGGCGCGGCGCAGGTGATGATGCGCGTGTCGAGGATCTTGCGGGCGATGAGGCCGGCGCCGCCGTGCGGAGCGCCGTAGCGGAGCGCGACGTCCATGCCCTCGGCCACCAGGTTCCCGATGGAGTCGCTGGCCTGAAGCTCGAGCTCAAGCTCGGGGTGCCGCTGCATGAAGCCGTCGATGCGCGGCGCGAGCACCATGCGCGAGAACCACGGGTCCACGTTCACCCGCAGGCGCCCGCGGACGCGGCCGGTCGCGCGCGCGGTCGAGTCCATGGCCTCCTCGATGGCGGAGACGAGCGGCGCCACCGACTCGTACAGCCGGCGGCCCTCGTCGGTGAGGGACACCGCGCGCGCATTGCGATCGAACAGGCGCACCCCCAGCCGCTGCTCCAGGCGCGCC
>JAFEBC010000421.1 GCA_018266095.1 Deltaproteobacteria bacterium | reverse complement strand
GTGCAGAAGGTCGGCGACGTGGTGACGGGCGTGTTCAACGCGATCGGCTCGCTTCTCGGTGGCGGTGGCGCGGCGAGCGCGCAAGAGGGCTCGAAGCCCATCGGCAACGCAGCCGCGGGCACGGATGACTACGTGGGCGGCTCGTTCGGCAAGGCCACGCCGCCCACTCCCGCAGAGGCGCAGGCCCGGCAGGCGCAGGCCGAGCAGAAGATGAGCTTGAGCCGCTCCGCAGTTCTGTAGCTCCGCACGTCAACGCAGTTACCGACCCGAGGTCACACGATGAAACTGCCCAAGATCGACATCAATGGAACGCAATTCCGCGCGCTGCTCGCTCGCATCTTCGACGCTCTCAGTCGCATCGAGCTGGCGCTCTGTGCTCTCGCGTTGCCGATGCTGCTCGCGTCGGAGCGCGGCCTGCCGCAGCTCGGGAAGCTCGCGCTGCTCGGGCTCGTGGTGATCGCCGCGCTCGTGTTCACGCAGGGCCTGCTCTACGCGCTCGCGGACTTCGTGCGTCGCCGCGAGAACTCGAAGATCGCTCAAGAGGTCGTGAGCAAGGGCGCTGGCAACGGCCAGATGCAAGGCAAGCCCGGCTATCGCAACTTCGGCCCGAAGCCCAAGCTCTCGAACCGCCAGATGCGCAAGCTGCTCGCTCGGACGAGCTAGAGGAGACCGACCATGGCGAAGAAGAACAAGCAACAGCAGAACGACGCCGTTGAGCACGCCTTGATTGCGCAAGCTCCGTGCGGGCGCTGCGACTACCGCAACCGCTACAACGAGCGCGTGTCGCTGTGGCGAGGAGGCGTCTACGTCGGTCTCGGCATCGTCGCCGCGACGATCTTCGTGCTGACCTACGCGTGGTGGCTCTACAAGCTCGTGCGGCGGGCATTCGCCGCCCCGGCCCCGTACTAGCGCAGCGTCTCCACGCGCGCGCTGGCCACGTGCAGCGTGTACCAGCGCCGCGTCGTCCGTTGGTCGGCGTGCAGTAGGAACCCACTCACGGCGCCGGGCTCAGATCCCGACGCCAGAGCGTGAGAGGAAACCGTGGTGCGCAGGCGTCCAGGCGTCCAAGGCTCTACCCCGGCCCGCTCCGCGGCCTCACGCAGGCGCAGGCTGAACCACTTGAGCGAGAGCCCGCCGCGCTTCCTCACACGCAGCGCGGCGAGGTACACCCGCCGAGAGACGGCGGTCAGGATGGGCATCCTGCGCTTGTGCCGTGTCTCCAGAACGCCCCAGGAGCCGGCCCCGGCCCTTCGCTCGGTCGGGTGCGCGCGGCGCAGCTCCCCGCCGCGCGCGAATCGCTCAAGCTCCGTCGTGTGCCAGGCCGTGCCCAGGAGCACGTCGAGCGCATCGCGCCAGCGCCCGTCAAGCTCTGCGCGCGTGGCGAACACGTCCGCGATGGGAACCTCCTTGACCCGCCTCCACTGCGCGGGCTCCGACTGGGGCACGTGCAGCGCGTCGAGCGGGTCCGCGTCGAGCAGATGCTGATCCACGCGCAGCCAGGTCAACAGTCCCTTGAGAGCCGCGATGCGGTGCGCGCGGGCGCCGATGCCCTCCGGGATGTGCCGCACGACCTCGCGCACGTCGAGCTCGCGCAGGTCGACGGCGCCGAGTTCATCGCGCCACCACGAGAGGAGCACGAGCAGCCGCCGCGTCCACTTGCTGGTGTTCTTGGCGCGCGAGTGGGCGATGTATCGCTCAACGAGTGCGCGAGTGAAGCGCACGGGCTCTGCGGGCTCCAAGGCCGCATCCAGCACGGCCATCGCGGTGCGAATCGCGGCGGCGTTCGGTGCAACGCCTGCAACAGCTCGACGACGCTCCCCCATCCCAGCACCTCCCCCACCCGAGAGCAGACCACGAGCGGTGAGCCGTGGTCACTTTTTCGGCGGGGGGACGAGCTGCAGCTGGACGCGCATGTACTCGCGCAGGGCGCGCCCTCGGGCCGCGTCGTCGGGGATTGCGTTGATGCGCTCCAGCTCCGCGAGCTGCACGCGCGACGCCTCGAGCAGCTCTCGGGCGGCTTTCTTGAGTCTCTGGGCCTCGCGCTGGTCCATGCCGCCAAGGCCCTTAGCAGATGCCGAGGAAGCGCGCGACGGCCACCCATGCGGCCTTCCGCGTTTTTACGGCACTTTTTCACTCTCGGTTTGTGTCCCGATGTTGACGAGCAGGGGAAAGTGCCCGTAGCCTCAGGGCGTTCGGTCGGGCCTGAGAACCCGGTCGAGCCGTCGCCCCTGAGAAGGCGGCGCCACCCGCAGTCCGAGGAAGACATGACCGATACCGCCGCCGCCGCGGGGGCCCTTGCGGCCCTCCGTCCTGACGTAGACGCAATTCTCGAAGCCCTCTCGCTGGCCGAGGGACTCTCGGAAGAAAACGCCTCCCGCCTGCCTGCTCACAGCATCTCGTCGGCGCTCTTGCGCGCGGACGAGGCCGCCGTGATCGCGCGCGCACGCCGCTGCGTTGAGACTCTGGCCCACCGGGCAGAAAAAAACGACGCCCACCGGGAGGAAGGACCGGAGGGCGTCAATGCCCTTTCGGGCATCCGAGGCGGTGCTGAGAATCACCGGCTCGATCCTGTAGCACAGCCCCCCGACAGCGAGGGAGGGCTGAGCAAAAAAGAATGGAGCCGACATCGTGATTTGAACACGAGACCTGCTGATTACGAATCAGCTGCTCTACCAACTGAGCTATGTCGGCCCACAGACTTACCGTTCCCGTCGTGAAAAACGGGCGCTCCAAGTAGCATCGGTGCCCTGGAGGGTCAAGAAGCAAAGGTGCGGTTTCGTGCGCCCCTACTTCTTCACCGCCGCGGGCGCCAGCGGCGAGGGCAACAGCGGCGGCCGGCCCGAGTCCTTGCGCGTGCGCTGCAGCTCCATCTCGGTCACCAGCACGGAGGGCGCCACCGTCGACACCGGCACGTACCCGCTCTCGGCGCCGCAGAAGCCATTGAACACGCGCGCGTCGTCGCCGGTGGCCACGATCTTGCCGATGACCGTCAGCGGCGTCCCCACCACCTCCACGCCGCGCACGAGCGTGGCCTCGCCCGTCTGCGCGTCGAGCTTGTAGACGAGCCGCGGCTGGCCCTTGAACGCCTGGTACGCGTAGCCGCTCGTGTCGGTGTTGCCGCCCGCCACGTCGCGGATGATGAGGCCGAACGGCTTGCCCTGCTTCTTGGCCTCGGCCTGCAGCATGCCCTTGAGCGTCTCGAACGGCACCGCCTTCGACGACTCGACGATGAGGTTCGCCATGCGCGCCTGCGGGTCGCGCCCGGGTTGCGCGCGGCCATGTCCGTTCGAGCGCGGGAAGCCGGCCACCGGCGCGCGCGAGAGCAAGAAGCCCTGCAGCACGCCATCCTTCACGAGCTGCGCCCGCTGCGCCGCGACGCCCTGCTCGTCGAAGTCGTAGACGCCATTGAGCGGCTCGCCGTTCCACTGCGCGCGCGTCGGATCGTCCGAGATCGACAGGAACGTCGGCAGGATCGCCTTGCCCACCTGGCCCTTGAAGGTGTGCCCGTCCTTGTCGTCGTTCTGCCGCTCGCCCTCGAGCCGATGCCCGACCGCCTCGTGGAAGAGCACGCCCGCGGCCTCGGGGAGCAGCAGCGCCGGCCCCGTGTACGGATCGAGCACGGGCGCCTTGCGCAGCGCCAAGAGCTCATCGACGAGCTGATCGACCACGCCCGCGAGCGCCTTCCCCTTGGGGAGCCCCGCTTCAGTGGCCGCATAGATGCTGCGGCTCTGCTCGAGCAGCATCCCGTCCGGCGCCCGCGCCCAGGCCTGCAGCGTGACGCCGTAGAGCACGCTCTCCTGCACGAGCCGCGCGCCCTCGGTGGACGCGAACAAGGACCGGTGCCGCTCGACCGACACGCGCAGGAGGGAATCGAAGATGTCGGCCTGCTGCACGATGCGTTCGCTCTGCGCCCGCAGCTCTGCCTTCCACGCCTCGTGGTCGAACGGCGCCACGATGGGCGTGGCGATGGACACCTGCGGCGGCTCGCGCGAGAAGCTGGCCGGGCGCTCCGGATCGTCGGGCCGGTAGATCTCCTTGCCCTTCTTCTTCAAGTACGCCGAGAGCGCCCGCTTGTACTGCTCGTCGGCCTGCAGCCAGATGGCGTTCTTGAGCGCGCGCGGGTCGTCGTCGATGGCCGCGTCGCGCGGGGCCGCGTAGGCGCTGTCGGCGGCGTCGAAGTCGTAGACCTCGGCGTTGCCGGTGTTGTCGAACTCATAGGACCCGACGCGCACCTCGACCTGCAGGCGGCGGTCGGCGCGGTGGTTGTCGGCCGTGATGGCGCCGTAGCGTGCGGCGACCTCGTCGATGTCGGTCCCGCGCGCGGCGGCGGCCACGTAGTACGGCGCCTCGTGCCCGTGCAGGACGAGCTCACGCTTGCTGCGCGAAAGCTCGTCGGCCATGGCGGCGAGCAAGGTCTGGCGCACGTCGGACGGGTCGGCAGTCCAGGCGGGAGGAGCGAAGGTGTCAGACGATTTCGCGGACGAGTTCTCAGACGATTTCGAGGACGAGTTCTCAGACGTCTTGTGCGATTTCTCTTCAACTTTCAGGGACTTCGGGTCGGGCTTCCGGGCGTCCGCCGCGCAGCTCGTGAGCGCGCACCCACAGGCCAAGGCGAGCGCCACGCGATTCATCCGAAGGCCAACCTGGTCCAGCACCCGCATCGTCCGCCTCGATCCTTGGTGTACTTCCTACACCTTCGCCCAGTGCGCCCGCAGCGCTGCATGGACCGCGCGCTGCGACTCCAGATTCACCGCGTGCCCCGCGTCCGGCACGACCAGAAGCTCGGCCCCCGGGATGAGACGCGCCAGCTCGTGCCCCGCCTCGACGGGCGCGAGCTGATCGAGCGCGCCGTGGATCACCAGCGTCGGGAGCTTCAGGCCCGGCAACCGCGCGCGCGTGTCGTGCGTCAGAGCCGCGTCCACCTGGCCCTGGAAGCCCTCGGGCGTCTGCGCGGGCTGCGTGCCCGCGAAGCGCAAGGCCGCGCGCACATTGGTGTCCTTCTTCCAGAACGCGTCGGTGAAGAGCCACGCGTAGGCCTGCTTCTCCCAGGCCTCGCGCCCGCCCGGCGCCGCCAGCGCCACCGGATAGAGCGCGCGCCAGGCCTCGAGCAGCGCCTGCTGTCGCGGAAACGTGCCCGCGAAGGTGCCGATGAGCGTCAAGGACTTCACGCGCTCGGGCGCCCGCAGCGCCAGCTCCTGCGCCGTCGCGCCGCCCAGCGAGAGGCCGACCACGTGCGCGGAGTCCACCTGGCACGCGTCGAGCACGCGCAGCGCGTCGTCGGCCATCTGCGCCGTGGTGTACGGCCCGCGCGGCTGACCGCTCTTGCCCACGCCGCGCGCATCCGGGACCACGCTGCGGTGCGTGCGCGAGAAGTGCGCGAGCTGCACGGCCCAAGCGGAGCCGGGCGCGTTCAGGCCTTGCAGCCAGAGGACCGTGGGCGCGGGGCCCGACGCGGGCAACACAGGCGCGACGCCGCCGAGCGCCTGCGGCGATTGGTCGGAGACGTGGAGCTGCGTGCCGTCGGCAGCGGTGACGAACATGGGGCGGGCAATCTACCCTAGCAGGGTGTTGAACTTCGCCTCGGTCGCCGGAAGGTAGTTGCGGGATGAGAAGATCTGCCCAGATTGGGTCGGCGAAGCTCAACACCCTGCT
>JAFEBC010000420.1 GCA_018266095.1 Deltaproteobacteria bacterium | reverse complement strand
GTGCCGCGCCTCAACTCGGCGCGTTCCCGCCCCACGCCCCGTGCCCGCTCTTGGTCCTGGTTGAGGGTGGTGCCGAGAGCGATAGCCTGCGGCCGTTCCCACGCCCCACGACCGCAGACGTCAGCGTGAGATCTCGCGCCGCCGCCGCTTGAGGTCGGCGATGAAGCCGCCGGAGAACCAGTGGTGCTTCCAGGCCTTCACGCCGAGGAACGCGACCAGCACGACAGCGAACGCAATCGCGAGCGGCAGGAGAGGGGAGGTGCTCAGGGTCTGCGCGTCGGTCAGCGAGAGGCCTGCGCGGAGGGCGAGCGCAGCGTGATCCAGGCCGATGAGCACGATGGAGATGAGGAGCCACGCGGCGGCGGGGTTGTGCTCCTTGCGCAGCATGCGCGCGGCGCTCAAGGGCACGGATTCGCTCGCGGTGACGCCGAAGAGGCGCGGCCAGAAGCGGGGGACCTTGGCACAGTAGTCGTCGAAGGCCTGGCCGAAGCGCGCGCGCAGGAAGGCCTCTTCGGCGGCGATGATGAACCAGTATTGGAGCGCGAACAGCGCGGACACGAGCGCGATGAGCCACCAGGAGTGCGCGACGAAGCAGAGCCCGAGGGTGATGCCGAAGTTGCCGAGGTAGAGCGGGTTGCGCGTGCGCGCGTACGGGCCGCGGGTGTTGAGCTGGGTGGCGATGAGCGATTCGTTCTGTCCCGAGGTTCCGTCGGGGACCTGGCCGATGACCCAGCAGCGAAAGGCCTGGCCGAGCGTGCAGAGGGCGAGGCCCACGGCGATCATCGCGCTCGTGCGCGGCGTGCCGCGGCTCGTCCAGAGGAGCGGGAGCGCGATCAGCACCAGCGGCACCGGCGTGAAGCTGCGCCAGCGGAACAGCACGTGGCCGATGCGCGGCAAGAGGCCCGCGGCGCTCGCCTCTTGTGCTGCGCGCTGCATCGCTGCGCGATCGATCTCGGCCGGCATCCGCGCCGTGTAGCAGAGGGGCCGCGCGCGGTCCAATGCTCCCGCGGGTGCTCTCGCCAAGCCCGTTGTCCGTCAGGTCAGCTTCGAGCCGCCGCCCTGGCGCTTTCTGGTACCTTGCGCCGCGATGCACCCGTACCGGCGACTGCTCTCGACGCTGACCCCGCACCGCGGCCTCTTGGGCGTCGCCGTGGCGGCGATGGTGGCGCTGTCGCTGGCGACCGGCTTGTTCTCCTGGCTCGTCGGCCCGCTCTTCCAGTTCGTGTTCCAGGGCGGCGAACTCGCGCCCGAGACGGTGCGGCGCGCGCTGCCGTGGATCGACACCAGCGCCTTCGACCGCGCCACGATGCTGCGGCTCCTGCCCGCGCTCATCCTCTTCGTCGCCGTCACGCGCGGCATCGCCTACTTCGGGCAGTTCTTCTGCATGGGCCTGTTGGGCCAGCGCGTGGTGGCGGATCTGCGCGCGCAACTGCACCAGAAATTGCTCACGCTGCCGCCGAGCTTCTTCGCGCGGGCGTCGTCGGGCGACCTGCTCGCGCGCTTCTCCAGCGATGTCAGCGCGCTCGAATTCGCAGTGACGTACGCGCTCGCGGCCTATCTGCGCGACGGGCTGCAAGTGCTGGTGCTGCTTGGCATGTCGATCGCGCTCGACTGGCGCCTGGCCGTGCTCGCGTTCGTGGCCGTACCGCTCACCGTGCTGCCGATCGTGCGCTTCGCCAAGCGGCTCAAGAAGATCGCCACGCGCGGGCAGGAGCAGATCGGCCAGCTCTACACGCTCTTGCACGAGGCGCTCCAGGGCGTGCGCATCGTGCAGGCCTTCGGCATGGAGGCCTACGAGGCGAAGAAGTTCGGCGACGAGCAGGATCGCTTCCTCGCCACGATGACCAAGAGCTTCTTCGTGCGCGCCATCTTCACGCCGACGCTCGAGCTGATGGCGGCCGTGGGCGTGGCGGTCACGGTGGTGTTCGCGGCGCAGGCGGTGGCGCACGGCACGCTGCAGCCGGATCGCGTGATCAGCTTCCTGGCCACGATCGTGCTGCTGTACACGCCGCTCAAGAGCCTGGGCGGCACGGGGCAGGGCGTGACGCAGGGCATGGTCGGCGCGCGGCGCCTCTTCGAGATCCTCGACGAGCCCGTGGTGCTGACCGTGCCCGCGGACGCGAAGGTGGCGGCGGGCTTCACGCAGGCCGTGCGGTTCGAGAAGGTGTCGTTCGCGTACGCAGAGCGCGTCATCTCGACCAAGACCGCGAGCGAATTGGCGCGGCAGCAGAAGCAGGACGCGAAGAACGGCGTGAACGGCGCGCGCAGCGGATCCGGCGACGCGCCTGGGGTGAAGCTCTCGGCCCCCGTGCTGCAGGACATCGACCTCGTGCTCGAGCGCGGCGAAGTGGTCGCGCTCGTGGGCGCTTCCGGCGGCGGCAAGACCACGCTGCTCAACCTCGTGCCGCGCTTCGCTGATCCCACCGCGGGCAAGGTCACGCTCGACGGCGTCGATCTGCGCGCGCTCACGCTCCAGTCCCTGCGCGCGCAGGTGGCGCTCGTGGCGCAGGAGACGTTCCTCTTCGACGACACCGTGCGCGCGAACATCGCCTACGGCCTGCCCGACGTGAGCGAGGAGAAGCTGCTTGCGGCCTCCAAGGCGGCGCTGGCGCACGACTTCATCCTCGCGCTCCCGCACGGCTACGACACCCGCGTCGGCGAGCGCGGCGCCACGCTCTCGGGCGGCCAGCGGCAACGGCTCGCCATCGCCCGCGCGCTGCTCAAGGACGCGCCGATCCTCTT
This sequence comes from Deltaproteobacteria bacterium, assembly GCA_018266095.1. Lineage (GTDB taxonomy): Bacteria > Myxococcota > Myxococcia > Myxococcales > 40CM-4-68-19 > CAIWCD01. The sequence goes on along the minus strand of JAFEBC010000420.1, from coordinate 5,726 downwards.
GCTCGACGAGGCCACCTCGGCGCTCGACACCGAGAGCGAGCGCGAGGTGCAGAGGGCGCTCGATCGGCTGATGGAGCACCGCACCTGCCTCGTCATCGCGCACCGTTTGAGCACCATCCGCCACGCGCACCGCATCTGCGTGCTCTCCGGCGGCCGCATCGTGGAGCTCGGGACGCACGAGGCGCTGCTCGCGAAGCAGGGCGAATATGCGCGGCTCTACCAGCTCCAATTCGCGTCCAAGGATGACGCGGGCGCCGCCCCTCAGCCGGATGGCGGCTTGCCCATCCCGCGGACGATCGGTTAGGACCACACGAGCATGCGGAAGCCGCCCGTCAAGAAGGACACACTCCTCGCGTACCTCGAGCGCGGCATCGCCATGCTCCACATCGACGCGCGCCGCGAGGGCGTGCAGGTGCCGCCGCAGCACAAGGACGACCCGCATCTGCGGCTGAACCTGTCGTATCGCTACGCGATCCCGGACCTGCTCGTCGACGAGACCAAGGTGCGCGCGACGCTCTCGTTCCGCAGCAAGCCGTTCGAGTGCATCCTGCCGTGGCCTGCGGTGTTCGGCATCACCTCGCACGCGACGGGGCAGGGCGAGGTGTGGCCCGAGGACATGCCGAACGAGGTGGTCGAGCAGCTCCAGACCGAGGCGCGCGCGCACGAGAAGGACGACCCGGAGGCCGCGAAGAAGCCGGCGGCCAAGAAGGTCACCAAGAAGCCCGCCGAGAAGCGCCCGGCGCTGCGCGCGATCGACGGGCACCTGGGCGCCGAGCCCGAGGGCGACGAGGCCGGGAAGAAGGCGCCAGCGCACACCGAGAAGCACGCGCACGAGAAGCAGGTGCACGACAAGGGCGCGCACGAGAAGCAGGTGCACGACAAGGGCGCGCACGAGAAGCACGTGAGCGACAAGCGCGCGCACGATCATGAGAAGCACGCGCACGATCATGACAATCACGCGCACGATCATGACAAGCGCGGACACGAGCACGCCGCGTCCGACAAGCGCCACGAGACGCCGGCCGAGCCGCCCAAGCGCTCGCACCTGCGCCTCGTGAAGTAGCTCGCCCCGCTACAGCCCCTGCGCGGCCGCTTCGTCCGCGATGATCACCACGCGCCCGCTCGCGCGCCGCAGCCACTGCGCCGGGCACGCGATCAGATCCTCCGGCCCCGTGAGCGCGCGCTTGAGCACAGGCGCCTTCGCCGCGCCCATGGTGTGCAGCACGATGCAGCGCGCGTTCAGGAGCAGCATCGGCACCAGCGAGATCCGCGCCACCTTGGGCTCGACCACGAGCGGCGCCTCGACCGCGCGCACCAGCTCGCGATCCCCGCGCTCCGCGCTCGAGTTCACGCCCGCGAACAGGGACAGCACGTGCCCGTCGGAGCCCAGGCCGAGCAGCACCAGGTCGAAGCGCGGCAAGGCATCGCGCGTGCCCAGCGTCTGACGCAGCTCCTGCGCGCAGCGCTTGGCCTCAGCCGCGAGATCCGGCGCCTCGCCCTTCATGCGGTGAAAGCGCGCCACGTCCATCGGCGCGTGCGCGAGCAGCTCCCGCGCGGCCACGCCCGCGTTCGAGCGCGCGTCGTCCATCGGCACCGCGCGCTCATCGCCCGTGAAGAGCTGCAGCGCGTCCCACGGCACGCGGCGGATCCACTCGTCCGAGCGCAGCGCAGTGTAGAGCGGCACCGCCGACGAGCCGCCCGTGAGCGCCGCGCTCGCCGTCCCGCGCGCGATGGCGGCGCCCGAGGTGATCTCCACGAACAGCTCCGCCGCGATGTGGGCGCCCTCGGCCGCATCGCGCACGACGACGACTTCGCTCATGATTGGCTCACTTGTTCGCCTGCTTGGCGAGCAGCCGCACCGCCGCGTCCACCGAGGCCACGTACGTCTCGTCGCGCCCGCTCAAGAGCTTCAGCTCCAAGGACAAGAGGCGCCCCGCTGCGTCCGGCGGCAGGCGCGTGCGATGCACCAGCGCGCCGTCGTCGTCGCCCGACACGCTGGCGATGAGCAGCGGCCCTTCGCGGTAGAGCGAGAAGTGCGCGGGCGGCGCGTCGAACTCGAGCCGCACGATCTGCCCCGGCACCAGCGGCTCCGGCGGCGGCGGCAGGCGGAAGCCCGGGTTCGAGTTCTGCCCGGGCGGCTGCAGCAGCTCCTCGCTGGGCGCGCGCGTGTCCGTGAGCGGCCCCGTGATCAGCTCCACCTTCGCCTTCTTGATGCGCGACTGGAACCAGCCCGCGAGCAGCACGCCCTCGGCCGCGGGTTCGCCCGCGCACACCACCCGCACGCCCGTGATGTTGCCGCGGTGCTCGCGCAGGTTGGGGATGTCGAGCACCTCCGCCGCCAGCGCCTGCCACGGGAAGATGCGCGCCCAGGCCAGATCGCCGACCGGATTCCCGCGCGCGAGCAGCGACTGCACGTCCGCCAGCGCCGACGCCGCCCGCGTCCCCGAATCGATGATCACGCGGTCGGCTTGCTCCGCCACGCGCGTGAGGAATTCGCCCTCGGGCCGCCCGCCCCAGACGAGCACGAACGGGATCTCCGGCACGAGCAGCCCGTACGTCGCGCTCTCCAGATGGCGCACGCTCTTGCCCGTGGCCGTCAGCACCACGCGCTCCATCACGAACGCCGCGCCGGAGGGCCGCACGATCGACACGCGCGCCGTCACCGAATCGTCGTCCGATTTCGGATCCGCGATCAGCACCACGAGCCGCGCCGGGTGCACCGTGCACGCCGCCTCCATCGCGATCTGCGCCTTCTCCCACGAGGCCTGCGAGAAGTGCGTGGCCACGAAGTTCACCGTCAGCACGCGCTCGATGGGGGCGCCGCTGCGCTCGCGCGATCTGCCCAGCGCCTCGCGGATCTTGCCGAGATCGATCCCGCCGCTGTCGAAGCGGATGACGATCTCGTCCCACGCGCGCGAGGTGGGCCGCGCGCCGAACGAGATGGGCTCGCCGACATTTCCCTCGTTCACAGGCGCCTCCACGCGCGCCCGTCGCGCGCCAGCAGACGATCCGCCTCGTTCGGTCCCCACGTGCCCGCCGGATACGAGAACGGCGCGCCGCCATCCGGCGCCTCGGTGACCTTGAGCACCGAATCGACGAGCTTCCACGCCGCCTCGACCTCGTCCTTGCGCGTGAACAGGGATTGGTCCCCGCGGATGGCGTCGAGGAGCAGCCGCTCGTACGCCTCGGGCGACGAGTTGCCGAACGCGGTGCCGTAGCGGAAGTCCATGCTCACCGTGCGCGGCCGGTAGCGCTCGCCCGGCACCTTGGCCGCGAAGCGCAGCGCGATGCCTTCCTCGGGCTGCACGCGGATGACGAGCACGTTGGGCGTGTTCGCCGCGCCGAAGAGCCCGTGCGGCAGCGCGTCGAAGTGCACCGCGATCTCCGTCGCGCGCTTGGGCATGCGCTTGCCCGAGCGCACGTAGAACGGCACGCCCTGCCAGCGCCAGTTGTCGATCATCAGCTTCAGCGCCACATACGTCGGCGTGCGCGACCCCTTCGCGATGTCGGGCTCGGTTTGGTACCCAGGTACATCGGTACCACCCAGGGATCCCGCCGTGTACTGCCCCAGCACCACCCGCTCGCGCACCATGTCCGGCCCGTCCATCGGGTGGATCGCGCGCAGCACCTTGATCTTCTCGTCGCGCAGCGCGTCCGCGTCGAAGGCCACCGGCGGCTCCATCGCCGTCAGCGTCACGAGCTGCAGCACGTGGTTCTGGATCATGTCGCGGACGATGCCCGCTTCCTCGTAGTACTTGCCGCGCAGCTCGACGCCCAGCTCCTCGCCCGCCGTGATCTGCACGTGGTTCACGTACTTGCGGTTCCAGATCGGCTCGAAGATCGAGTTGGCGAAGCGGAACGTCAACAGGTTCTGCACCGTCTCTTTCCCGAGATAGTGATCGATGCGGAAGATCTGCCGCTCGTCGAGGCACTCGAGCACGAGCTTGTTGAGCGCGCGCGCCGACGTCAGATCGCGCCCGAACGGCTTCTCGATCACCACGCGCGTGAACGTCGGCGCGTTCGGATCCGAGATGAGCCCCGCCGCCTCGAGCTGCTGCACCAGGATGCCGAACGTCGACGGCGGCGTGGCGAAGTAGAACAAGCGATTGCCGCGCGTCGCCCGCGTCTTGTCGAGGTCGTCCAGCGCCGACTTGAGCTTCGTGAACGTGCTCGGGTCGTCGAACGAGCCCGCCACGTAGCGCATGCCGTCCGCGAAGTCGCTCCACGTCTCCTCGCGGATCGGCTTGGTGCGCGAGAACTTCCCCACCGCGTCGCGCATGTCGGCGATGAACGCCTTGCCGTCCATCTCCGTCTTCGACACGCCCACCACGCCGAACGCCGCCGGCAGGTGCGCGCCGAGCGTCAGGTTGTAGAGCGCAGGCAACAGCTTCCTGTGCGCGAGATCCCCGCTCGCGCCGAACACCACGCACACGCACGGCTCGGGCGCGGTGTCGGCGCGCAGACCCACGCGCAGCGGATTGGGGACCTCGTCGTGCTCTGGTGCGTAAGGCATCGCGACCTACGCTTTCTTCACCGCGTGTCCACCGAACTCGTTGCGCAGCGCCGCGCACACCTTGGCCGAGAACGACTCGTCCTGCCGCGACACGAAGCGCGACAACAGCGACAGCGTGATCACGGGCGCCGGCACGCTCTGGTCGATGGCCGCCTGCACCGTCCAGCGGCCCTCGCCCGAATCCTCGACGTAGCCCTTGATGCCGTCGAGCTTGGGATCCCGGGCCAGCGCGTCCTTGAGCAGATCGAGCAGCCACGAGCGCACCACGCTGCCGTGCATCCAGTTGTCCGCGATCGCCGGCAGGTTCAGGTCCGGGAACGGCGAGGTCTTGAGGATCTCGAAGCCCTCCGCGTACGCCGCCATCAGGCCGTACTCGATGCCGTTGTGCACCATCTTGGTGAAGTGCCCCGCGCCCGGCGGCCCCGCGTGGAGCAGACCTCCTTCAGGCGCGAGCGTCTTCAGCGCGGGCTCGGCGAGCGCGAACGTCTCCTTCGAGGCGCCCACCATCAGGCAGTAGCCGTTCTTGAGGCCCCAGATGCCGCCGCTCGTCCCGGCGTCCATGAAGCCGATGCCCTTCTTGGCCAGCTCCGCCGCGCGCCGCTGCGAGTCGCGGAAGTTCGAGTTTCCGCCGTCGATGATCACGTCGCCCGGCTGCATCTTGGCCGCGAGCGTGTTGATGAGGTCCTCGGTGATCTTCCCCGCGGGCACCATCGTCCAGCACACCTTCGTCCCTTTGAACGCGCCGAAGATCTCGTCGATCGTGTTGGCCGGCACCGCGCCGAATCCCGCCATCTCCGCGGGCCGCTTGGGATCGACGTCGTACGCGATGACGCGATGCCCTCCGAGCAGAAGCCGCTGCACCATGTTGCCGCCCATCTTGCCCAGGCCCAGCATCGCCAGCTCCATCGCGCGTCTCCTTGTGATGTCGATCGTGTGTGAACGAAACGTCACTCTACTTCGCCAGCGCGCTCGCTGCTTCGCGCAGCGCGTCGGCCAGCCGATCCGTGTCCGGTGCCTCGAGCCGCAGCACGCGCTTCTCGGCCGCGACCAGCGCAGCAAAGTGAGCGCGCACGAGCGCCTGCTCGGTGACCTCCGCGGTCTGCGCCACGAGCTGGATGCAGATGAGCGGCGCCTTCCCGCGCAGCGCGAGCGGCTCGATCGCGCGCAAGAGCGAGGTGCCGTGCGAGGCCAGGAGCGGCATCGTGGTGACCTC
>JAFEBC010000041.1 GCA_018266095.1 Deltaproteobacteria bacterium | reverse complement strand
GGCGCACATCTCCCAGCCTTGCTCCACCAAATTCTTCCCTCGCCCAAGCCGCGTTCGTCTGCTCGCTTTTCATCCCTGACAGAAACCACAGGGGTACGACACTTGTGGCCAATGCTTAGGGCGTGAGGAGGGTTGCGTCCTCCGAGAGGCCTGCGGCACGACCGGCACCTCGCGTCCGCGAGGTGCTGGGAGCTCCGACTGAAAACCTTGATGTGCCGCGCCTCAGTCGGACGCAATCCCTCCCCACGCCCCGGGCCCGCTCTCTGACCTGGTGGTGGAGTGCGGTGGATCATCTGCCCACGCCCCGGGCCCGCTCTCAGACAGGTGATCTGGCCCACGTTTCGTTCTGGTGAAGCGCCAGTTGGCCGAGTGGGGTCAGAATGAAATCCTTTGAAACCCCCACGACATACGTGGTGGCCGATCCCATGAGACGTTAGTCTCGTACGTGGTTTCACTTGGGACGGGCTGGCGGGTCCATTGCGTTGCGGGACGGGCTTGGGGGAGAGGGAAGCGGCGGCGATGTCGGTGGTGGTGCATCAGCTCTGGATCGGCGAGCTCGGGGAGCTCGAGCGCCTCTCGATGCGCTCGTATGTGGCGCAGGGGCACATCGTGTGGCTCTGGACTTACGGCGGCGTCGGGGAGGTGCCGGAGGGGGTCCAGGTCAAGAACGCGGGCGAGATCCTGCATCCGTCGCGCATCTTCCGGTACCGCGAGCACGACAGCGTGAGCGGGTTCTCCAACATCTTCCGCTACAAGGTCCTCTACGAGCGCGGCGGCACCTGGTCGGACAGCGATGTCATCTGCCTCAGGCCGCTGCCGGCGCACGATTACCTCCTGCCCTCGGAAGACCACCCGGAGTTCGGGGTCCAGCGGGCCTCGTGTCTGCTCCGCGCGCCGGCCGGGTCGCGCTTCTTGGGCACGCTGCTCAAGCGCGCCACCGAGCCGCATCCGTCGACGCTGCAGTGGGGCCAGATCGGTCCCCGCCTGGTCACGCAGGTGGCGCAGGAGCTGGGCCTCGCGCCGCTCTCGCCGAGCGCGTTCTGCCCCGTGCCGTTCACGCAGTGGCGCAAGCTGCTCTCGGGCGAGCCGTGCGTGCGTCGAGAGGTCGACGAGGCCGTCTCGGGTGCGTGGGGCCTTCATTGTTGGCACGAGCTGTGGCGTCGAGAGGGTAGGACGTTCGCGCACGCAGAGGAGGGGTCCATCCTGCGGGAGCTCGCCGCTCGGCATGGGCTCCCTGTGCCAGCGACGGTCCCTGTGGAGTCTGACGTCTCGCGGCCCTCCGCGGCTTGATTTCAGTGCGAGACCCCTTCCGCTGACCTGCACATGCGTTAGCCTCTGGGCCATGGACGACGGACTCAAGGCCCTCCTCGCGCGCGCGTGGCGCACGGTGCCCGGACGCGAGGCCAACGAAGCGATCATCCGGGCGCGGGCCGCGACTGCCTCCGCGCAGGCTGCTTTGGAGCGCGGCGTCCTCGACGACGCTGCCTCGGACGAAGCGGTCGACGCGGCCCTCTCAGAGGACCCGGACTCGCTCCCGCTCTCGCGCTCCTACGAGCTGATGCTGGGGCCGGACGCCACCTTCGCGAGCTTCGCCAAGGACCAGCTCCCCAAGCTCGTCTACCACCTGGAGTCCATCGGCGCCCGGCTGCCCGCCGCGGCGGGCGTCCTCGTCTGCGTCTTCGAGGGGGAGAGCCTGCACTTCCTGCAGGGCGGCGAGGTGATCGAGGAGTGCCTGAAGCAGCTCGGGCTGACGGCGGAGGAGCTGTCGGCGAAGTACGGGACGGGGGAGCTGCAGACGGCAGCGCGCGACCCAGGGCCGCCGCTTGCGCTGCCGGGTCAGCAGAACTGACCGCGCCCCCTGCCGGACCTCCCAACCGGACCAAGAGCGGGTCCGGGGCGTGGGGAGGGATTGCGCCCGACTGAGCGCGCGGCAGCACTCACGTAGAACGGAGCTCCCAGCACCTCGCGGACGCGAGGTGCCGGTCGTGCCGCAGGCCTCCCGGAGGGCGCAACCCTCCCCGCGCCGCGGACCCGCGTGCCGAAACCCTGCCCGACCCGTGGCGTCATTTCGCAAGCAGTTCACCTTGTTGAAAAATTACACCCTCACGATCCGGATCCCCCCGCTTCAGAGGAGAAACCGTCGTCCGGTTGACGGACAGCTTGACGCGGCGCGCTGCGATCGTATTCTGGTCAAGCGCGCTCGGTTCGATCCGACGTTCGAGCGCCCAAGGATGGCTGCAATGCGCTCTTCAGTCGCTTGCTTGTCGCTCTTCGTTGGCACCACCGCCGCCTTCGCGGCGCTCGCGGATCCGCTCGTCGCCCGCGAGCCGTTCGGCAAGGCGCACGTGCAGATGATGATCCGCGCCGAGGACAAGGACGGCGGCAGCACCATGGCCGACCTCGATGTCTACGCCGAGGGCAGCCGGCTGCGCGCGCAGCTCAAGGGCAAGGGCAAGCACCAGGGCGAGCTCTGGATCGACGGCTTCGCGGCCGAGGCGGTCCTCCTGCGCGGCGGCAAGGTCTTCGAGCCGCGCAAGCACACGCTCGAGCACAGCCTGACGCTCGCGATGTCGCCGTCGAAGGACCTGGGCAACTCCAAGAATGACCGCGTGGCGGGCAAGCCGTGCAAGGTCGTCACCGAGGAGCTCAAGGGCGGGCTGACGATGACCCGCTGCATCTGGAAGGGCCTGCCGCTGTCGGTGGAGCTGACGGGCAAGGGCGTGAGCTTCAACGCGGCGGCGATGCTGGTGGAAGAGGGCCAGGTCACGGTGGCGGACCTGCAGCCGCCTCCGGGCGCGCCGGCTGCTGCTGCCGGGCTCACCGCGGGACGCTGAGGCTCGGCTCGCTTCGGCAGCTCGCTCGGAGACAATCCGCTCAAATCGACCGCTGGCACGAATCCGTGTCGCTGTGGGGCCGCGTATCCGCCCTGCACGAACCCCTCTAGCCAGGAGTCGAGCATGGCTGCTCAAACCGGAGTCCGGTTCGCCGCTGCATTGGCCTTGTTGGCCGCGACCGCTTGTGGAGGGACCGACGCCATCGTCGTCAACCCTGGGAACGGGACGGGTCCGGCGGCGACGCTGGCCTGCGCGAGCAGCGGTCAGAACGCGTTCGCGACCTACAAGACAGCGGGGTTCGTGGCCGTCAACGAGGCCATCTTCTCCAACGTCAACGCGGAGATCGCGGCGCACAGCACGACCAACTTGGGCGCCTCGCTCACCAAGGTCGGCAGCGGGAATCCGCCCTCGACCACCGACGGGCTCGCGGCCTTCAAGGGCAACCTCGCGGCCTTCCTCGTCTACGTGTACGGCGGGCCCGACAGCATCACGTACACCGACAGCGTGACCTACCACGGCAGCACCCAGAGCATGGCCGGAGCCCACGCGGGCCTCGCCATCACCAGCGCGCAGTACGACTACTTCGTGTCCAACATCATCGTGCCGGCGCTGACCTCGAGCGGGGTCTCGTCGGCGGACGTGTCGAGCTGCTTTGCGCCTCCCATCACCAGCGCGGCCTTCAAGGCGTCGATCGTCGGCCAGTAGCCGAGGCGCCCATGAAGACGCGCATGTGGGTCCGCGGCCTCGTCGGCGCGGGGTTCCTGTCGGTGGCGTTGGTGGCGGCGATGGGCCTGTTGCACACGCCGATGGGACGTCCGTTGCGCGACCGGCTCTTCGGCGCGCACGCGGCGCACCCGACGAGCGGCGTGTGCCCGTTCGGCTACGGCAAGCAGCCGGCGCAGGCGGACGACCACGAGGGCGCGCGGCAAGCCTTCGCGGCGTCGCACCGGGGCACGGCGGCGGCGCACGCGAGGCCGGCCTTGGGGTTCACGCTCGATCACACGACGCGCGCGGAGGTCCTGGCCTGGGCGGCGGGGCACCGCATCGCCTGCGCGCAGCCTCGCGTGGGCGCGGATCTCTCCTGTGAGGACGTCCCGGCCGCGGTGCTGCCCGAGGGCTTCGCGGGCGAGCCCATCGAGAGCCTGTGGTTCGACTTCGGCAAGGGAGGCGTCTTGCGCTCGGTGACTGCGGTGCGCAAGAGCCTCGACGCCCAAGGGATCTCGGCGGCGTTCGCGTCGGTGAGCGAGCGGGTGGCCATGCTGTCGGGCGCGGACGCGGTCATCTCGGGGAATCCATCAGCGGCGAGCCTGCGCGGGGGCCTGCTGCGGCAGGCGTCGGCCGAGGTGCGCCTCAAGGACTACTACGCGCTCGCGCGGGAAACGAACCTGGGCGACGGCTTCACGCTGACCGAGGAGTACCGCTCGCTCGACTAGGCCTCTGGCCAGGAGGGCCCTGGTCACGCCCGGGGGTCCACAAACACAAAGCCCCCGGCGCCGCGTGGGCACCAGGGGCTTCGCGTTTCGCCGCGCGCCCGAGTGATCAGGCGCGCAGGCGAGGGCGTCTTACAGACCCTTCTTCAGGTCCTTCGACGGCTTGAAGCCGACCGTCTTCGAGGCCTTGATCTTGATGGCCTCGCCGGTCTGCGGGTTGCGGCCCATGCGCGGCTTGCGGTCGCGGACGGTCCAGGTGCCGAAGCCGGGGTAGCTGAAGCGCTTGTCCTTCTTGATGGCCTTGCCGATGGTGATGAAGAGGCCGTCGACGAGCTCCGCCGCCGCCTTCTTGGTCAGGCCGTGCACAGCCACCGAGTTGACGAGATCTGCCTTGGTCATGTCGTAGCTCCTGATGTTGGGGACTGTGAGGTCCCTTTGGGGTCCTGCCGCGCGCCGGGCCGCTCCAGGCTTGGTTCAGAGCGATCGGAACGCGCCGAGACCGCTACCAGAGCGGATCTGCCGCGTCAAGCGCGATCTACAACAGATAGCGCAAGGGCT
>JAFEBC010000419.1 GCA_018266095.1 Deltaproteobacteria bacterium | reverse complement strand
GTTGATTTGTCAGCGTCGTTCAGGAGGGAGGTGGCGCCCGGAGAGCGCCTTGTCTTCCTCTTGGAACCACCGCACGACGTCCCGGCCGAGACCGCGCTGCTCGGCAATCCGCTGCGCGTCGCTGAGCTGGGCGCCGCTCTCAGACCATCGGCCGGCGGCCTCCAGGCCACGCGCAAAGAGGACGGTCGCGATCGGCGCGGAGGGACGCAGGCGGAAGGCTGCGAGTGCCAGCGTCGCGGCCCCGTCGTCCTTGCGCTCGAGCTTCGCGATCGCGGCGGCCGCGACGACAGGGAACCGATCCGGAGCCAGCGCGAGCGCCTTCTCGAGCCGCTCCGCTTGCAGCGGCCCATCGACGCGAGGCCCCGAGCGCAGGCGGCGGGCGAGCGTGTCGAGAACGGGGAGGATCTGTGACTTGGTCTGACCCTGCGCGAGCTGCTCCGTGAAGCTCCAGAGCAGGATCCACGGGCGCCAATCGGTGGGATGCTCGCGCGTCGCCTGCTCCAGCAGGTCGACGCGCCGCTCGGGACTCAGGTCCGCGGTCTCCAACGCGATCGGGTGCGTCGGCTCGTGCTTGAGCGCCTCGTCGGCCTCCTCGGTGACGACCGACCAACGCCACGCGTCGGGCGAGTGGCGATAGGCGAGGCCCCAGCGCGCGTGCAGCTCGGCCTCGCTCAGCGGCGTCGACGGGCCCGGGAGCGGAGGCCGCGCGCGGAGCTGGGTCTCGAAGGAAGCGTAGATTCCGGCCTTGAGCGTGCTGGCGAGCTCGCGGTCGAGCGGCTCGAGGGAACCGCCGCCGATCGAGACTCCATGGACCTCGGGGTCGGCTGGCTTCTCGCCGAACACGTCCCCGTAGCCGTGCTCGCGATTCTCCTGCAGTCCCTCGAGGAACGCGCGAAATTGCGCCGCGCGACGCAGCGCCAGGTGCTGCACCAGGAACCACGCACGCGCGCGATAGAGCTCCTGCTCGCGCGCCTCCTTCGGCCGCTCGAACTCCGGCCAGCTCGGGTGCGCGCCGAGGCCCTGCCGGTCGAGGAGCTGCACCCACTGCGGCACCGGCCCGCCTGCGAGGACGTGGCCGCGATCGTCCACGCGCACGGTCGAGAGGAGCTGCATCAGGCCGTCGTCGAGCCACGCGAACATCCACGGCTGCCAGTGGCGCAGCCGCTCGCGCAGGAGGAAGTCGCGCAGCGCGTGCTGGTCCCAGGCCGGCAGGAGCACGCTGGCGCTGACGAGCGGCTCGTCGAGCACGGTGCGAGACGCGATGGCGCGTTGGACGCGGAAGCCACCCTTGTCGTCCGCGACGTAGAACGCGAGCTCCTGCCCGTTGCGCGGCGCGAAGACCTGGATGCGCTCGCCGAGCGGCGGCATGGGCAGCACGGCATCGAGCGCCGCCACGTACACCTCGAGGCCCTGCGTGAACGCGCGCGCGTCCTCGTCGGTGAGGTCGGTGGTGACGGCGAAGTTCGCGCTCGTGACCTCGCGCCACACCGGCCCGCCCTTCTCGGGGCAGGGCATGCCGTGGACGCAGGCGAAGGTGGCCGCGAGGCAGGCGAGTGCTGCGGAGGGGACGAAGTGCGCGCGCATGTCGATGAGGCTCCCACTGTACGACGCGCACAGGAAGCGGTTGTTCATCGCGAGCCCCGCCGCGCTTGCGGCCCGCAGGCCGGGGCCCCGAAGCACGAAGGCCCCGCGGATCGCTCCGCGAGGCCTCCATGTTCACGCTCTCGCGAGCGTCACTGCAGAGCGACTAGCGCTTCTTGCCCAGCTTGTCGCCGAACACGTCGCCGAGGCTCGACTTGCCGCTGGCGGCCTGGCTCCGCATGTACTCGCGGTAGTCGTCGCCCTCGTGCAGCGCGGCCTTGACCGACAGGGCCACCTTGCGCTCGTGCGGGTCCATGTCGATGACCTTCACGTCGAGCTCGTCGCCTTCCTTGACCACGTCGCGCGGGTTCTCGACGCGCTCGTCGCGCAGCTCGCTGACGTGCACGAGACCCTCGATGCCCGGCTCGATCTCCACGAAGGCGCCGAAGTCGGCGACCTTGGTGACCTTGCCCTTGACGCGGCTGCCGACCGGGTAACGCTCCGGCAGGCTCGTCCACGGATCGGCGTGGAGCTGCTTGATGCCGAGCGAGAAGCGCTCGTTCTCCACGTCGATGTTGAGCACCACGGCCTCGACTTCATCGCCCTTCTTGAAGAGGTCGCCCGGGTGCTTGATGCGCTGGGTCCACGAGATGTCGGACACGTGCACGAGGCCGTCGATGCCCTCCTGGACGCCGACGAAGATGCCGAAGTCGGTGACGTTGCGCACCGAGCCGCGGATCACGGCGCCGATCGGGTACTGCTCCTCGAGGAGCGTCCACGGGTTCGGCTCGATCTGCTTCATGCCGAGCGAGATGCGCTTGGCCTTCGGATCGACATCGAGCACCACCGCGTTCACGCCGTCGCCGATCGCCATGACCTTCGACGGGTGCTTGACCCGCTTGGTCCACGACATCTCGGAGATGTGCACGAGGCCCTCGACGCCCGGCTCCATCTCGATGAAGGCGCCGTAGTCGGTGAGGCTGACGACCTTGCCGCTGATCTTCGTGCCCGGCGGGAACTTCGCCGCCGCGTGCACCCACGGATCCTCCTGGATCTGCTTCAGACCCAGAGAGACGCGCTCGGTGGCGGGGTCGAACTTCAGCACCATCACGCGCAGCTCGTCGCCGACGTTGAGCATCTCGCTCGGGTGGCCGACGCGGCCCCACGACATGTCGGTGATGTGGAGCAGGCCGTCGATGCCGCCCAGGTCGATGAAGGCGCCGTAGTCGGTGAGGTTCTTCACGATGCCAGTGAGGACCGCGCCCTCCTTCAGCTTCAT
>JAFEBC010000418.1 GCA_018266095.1 Deltaproteobacteria bacterium | reverse complement strand
GGTGATGGCGGCGGCGCGCGGAGAGCAGAGGAAGGCCACCACGTCGGCGATCTCGGCAGGCGTGGGGATGGCCTTGGTGGCGGTCGCGCGCTCGAGGCGCGCGCGGGCCTCGGGGTCGCTGGCGGTGCGGCCCTGCAGGCGCTCGGTGTCGGCGAAGGAGATGGCGACGGCGTTGGCGTTGATGCCGCGGCGCGAGTAATCGAGCGCGATCCCGCGGCAGAGGCGCTCGAGCGCGGCCTTGCCCGCGGCGTACAAGGTGCCGCCGGCCACTCCCGTGCGCGCCGCCACAGAGCCGAGGGCCACGATGCGCCCGAAGCGCGCCTCCAGCATGTCCGGGAGCACGCGCGTGCAGAGAGAGACGGCGCTGCCCACGTCGACCGCGAGGAAGCGATCGGCCTCGGCGTCCTCGATGTGCTGCAGCTTGCGCGGCGTGTAGAGCGCCGCGGCGCCGAGGACGAGCAGCGTGGGCGGGCCGAGCTCGGTGCGCAGCTTCGTGAGGGCCTGATCGATCGCGGTGCGATCGGTCGCGTCGACGGTGAGCGCCAGCGCGCGCCGGCCCAGGCCGCGGATCTGCTCGCAGGTGGCCTCGAGCTCGCTCTGCGTGCGCGCGAGCACCGCGACGTCCGCGCCCTCCATCGCCAGCGTGATGGCGCACGCGCGCCCGATGCCGCGTCCACCACCGACCACCAAGGCGACGCGGCCGTCGAGCGAGAGGTTCATGGGTATAGGATATCAAACTGCGCGCGCTGCTTGGAGCGGCGGGCCCAGAGTCGAGGACGTGGACGATGAGCGCAGTCGAGATCGGACCGCTGGATGGCGTGGGGATCCTCGGCGCGGGCACCGCGTTTCCGGAGCGCTCGTTCAGCAACCTCGACGTGCTGCGCAACCTGCCCGCGCACCTGCACCGGCGCGGGCCGCCCAGCGACGAAGAGCTGCAGTTCGTGTCCGAGGGCGTCGAGCAGTCGCTCGGCCTCAAGTCGCGCGCGTGGGCGCATGTGCCGGGGACGCCGCTCGCGCACGGGCACGAGGAGTCGACGCTCGATCTCTCGCTGCGCGCCGCGAAGGCTGCGCTCGCGGACGCGGGGCTCACGGCGAGCGATGTGTCGCTGGTCTTGTGCGCGACCTCGACGCCGCACCGGATGACCTCGACGATCTCGGCGGCGGTGGGCACGGGGCTGGGCGCGCGCGCGGCGTGCATGGACACGCGCACCGGCTGCTCGGCGGGGCTCTTCGCGCTCAGCACCGCGGGCCTCTATGCACATGCGGGCGCGCTCGGCGACGGCGTCGCGCTGGTCATCGGCGCGGAGACGTTCTCCAAGGTGCTGCCCGCCGAGAGCCGCCTCGCGCAGCTCTCGCTCGGAGATGGCGCGGGCGCGATCGTGGTCGGCAAGAAGGCGAGCGCGAGCCTGCGCGCGGCGTACCTGGAGACGGATGGTTCGCTGGGGCGGCTCATCACCACCGATGGCGCGCTTCCGCCGACGGAAGACGAGCTGCGGCGCGGCGGGTATCTGCTCTCGGGTGCGCCCGACGAGCTCCTGCAGGTGGTGCCGGGGAAGTACCTCGCCGCGATCACGCACGCGTTGACGCGGGCGCAGGTGCGGCCGGACGAGCTCGACCTCTACGTGCCGCACCAGACCAGCGCGACGCTCATCGCCGAGGTGGCCAGGCAAGTGGGCATCCCGCACGAGCGGGCGTTCGTGAACGTGGGCGCACACGCGAACATCGGCAGCGCGGGGTGGATCGTGGCGCTCGCCGAGGCGCGCGCGGCAGGGCGGGTGCGCGACGGCATGACGCTCGGGCTCGCGGCGGTCGGCGGCGGCATGTCGTGGGCGGCGGCGGTGCTCAGATGGTGAGCGCGCTGCCCGGCCTGCGCAGGCTGTGGGCGCGGGCGATCGAGGGGCCGGCCGAGGGCGCGATCGCGCTGGTGCGGCCGTCGGGTGAGTCGTTCACGTATGCGCAGCTCGCGGACGCGGTCGTGCGTGGCGCAGAGCAGCTCCGCGCGGCTGGCGTGCGTGAGCGCAGCGCAGTGGCGATCGCGGTCGCGGATCCGCTCGGCGCGCTCTTGGCCGCGCTGTCCATCTGGGAGGCGGGCGCGGCGGTGCTGCCGCTGGAGCTGCGCGGCGGCGCGGCGTTCGTCGAGGACGCGATCGTGCGCGCGGGCGTGACGCGCGTGGTGCGCGATGCGTGGCCCTCGGGCGAGCTGTCGATCGCGACGCGCGAGGCGCCGCACAAGGAGCTCGATCCGCGCGCGGGGCTCTTGCTGTTCACCTCGGGCTCCTCGGGCAAGCCCAAGTGCGTCGTGCTCGGGCGCGAAGGCCTCGCCGCGAACGTGGACGCGATCCTGCGCTATCTGCCCATCGCGCAGGCGCCGCGCACGGCGCTGACGTTGCCGCTCACGTACAGCTACGCGCTCGTGGGCCAGGCGCTGACCACGCTGCGCGCAGGCGGCACGCTGATCCTGCTGGGCGAGCTCGCGTTCCCCGCGCTGCAGCTCGAGGCGATGGTGCGCCACGGCGCGCACGGCCTGTCCTCGGTGCCCGCCGCGCTGCGCCTGCTCGCGAAGGCCGCGCACGAATCCAGGGCGGCCGCGCTGCCTGTGCCCGCGCTGCGCTATGTCGCGTCAGCAGGGGCCGCGCTGGAGCCTGCGATCGCCGCGCAAGTGCACAGCGCGTTTCCTCACGCCACGCTGTTCTCGCAGTACGGCCTCACCGAGGCCTCGCCCCGCGTGGCCGCGATCTCGAGTGAGGAGCCCGCGTTCGCACGCGGCGCCACCGGGCGTGCGCTGGAGGGACTCGACCTCTGGATCGAGGACGACGCGGGCGCGCGCGTGCCCGCGGGAGCGCAGGGGCAGATCGTGGTTCGCGGGCCCTCGGTGATGCTGGGCTATCTCGACGATCCCGAGGCCACGCAGCGCGCGCTCGGCGCGGACGGCGGGCTGCGCACGGGCGATCTCGGACACGTGGACGAGAGCGGCATCTTGTTCGTGCATGGCCGCAACGACGGCGTGGTCAAGGTGGCCGGCGAGCGCGTGGGCCTCGACGAGATCGCGTCCGCGCTGCGCACGGTGCAGGGCGCGCGCGAGATCGCCATCGCTGCCGTGCCGGACGAGGCGCTCGGCAACCGGCTCATCGGGTTCGTGGAGTGCGACAGCGCAGACGTGCTGGGCCTCGTGCGCAAGCACGCGCGCGACACGCTGCCGCCGCAGAAGCGGCCCGCGAAGCTGCTGCAGGTGCCGCGCATCCCGCGCACCGCCAATGGCAAGATCGATCGCGCCGCGCTGCAGCGCCTGGCGCAAGGAGAGAGCTAGCCCATGTCGATCGACCCCGGGATCGAGGGCGCGGTGCGCGAGGCGCTGTCGGTGCACGTCGAGCCGCCCGAGGACGCGCAAGAGGCGCTGTCGCTCAAGTCGCTCGAGTTGGTCGTGTTGGCGGAGGACCTCGAGGCGCGCTTCGGCTTTCTCGTCGCGGCCAAGGAGGTCGTGCCCGCGAACTTCGGCTCGATCGCGGCGATCTGCGCCTATGTCGCGCGCAAGCAAGGAGATGCGCGATGAGCCTGCGCGTCTTCGAGCCTGCGAAGTTCGGACGCGGCGTGCGGTTGTCGTCGGTGGCTTCGTATCTTCCTGCGCGCGTGGTGACCAACGCAGACCTCGTCGCGCTCGGCGCGCCGCTGACGGACGACGAGATGGTCAAGCTCTCCGGCATCCGCGAGCGCCGCTGGGCCGCGCCGGACGAGGCCACGAGCGATCTCGCGGTGCTAGCCTGCAAGCGCACGCTGGTCTCGGCGCAGCTTCGCGCGGACCAGATCGATCGCCTGATCCTGGGCACCGTCTCGCCTGACCATGCGAGCCCCTCGGCGGCCTGCTTCGCGCAGCACGCGCTCGGCCTGGAAAACGCGCCCGCCTTCGATCTGACGGCCTCCTGCAGCGGCTTCGTCTACGCGCTCGACGTCGCCGCGCGCGCCGTGTGCACGGGCGATGCACACGTGCTCGCCTGCGCCGCCGACGTGCGCTCACGCTTCCTCGACCTGCGCGATCGCGCGACGTGCGCCCTCTTCGGCGACGGCGCTGGGGCAGCCGTGGTGAGCGCGTGCCCTCCCGGTGAAGGTGTGCTCGCGATCGGGCTGCTCGCCGATGGCAGCGGGGCGCGCAGCGTCTACGTGCCCGCGGGTGGTTCGCGCGAACCGGCGTCGAGCGACACGGTCGCGCAGCGCCGCCACAGCATCCGCATGGAGGAGGGACCGCAGGTGTACCTGACC
>JAFEBC010000417.1 GCA_018266095.1 Deltaproteobacteria bacterium | reverse complement strand
GTTCCAGCGTCGCCAGCTCGCGCTCGGCCGCGTCCACCTTGCCGCCCAGCTCCTGCAGCTCTTGCAGCCGCGAGGTCACCTTGTAGAGCTTGTCCTGCGCCTGCTCGAAGTCCTTGGTCTGCTCCAGCTCGGCCTTGAGCTGACGCACCTTCTCCTGGTTGACGACGGGCGCCGCGGTGGCCGTGCTGGCGGCCTTGCGCTGGCTCGGCAGCTCGTGTGCGTCGAGCACGAAGAAGCCCGCGTACGAATCCGGCGTCGGCAGCTCGCACTCGACGCGCAGGAAGCTCGAGATCTCGAGGTCGTCCTCGGTCAGCGAGACGAACTTCTTCTGCGCGGGATCGAACTTGTGCAGGAAGCGCCCTGCGCCCAGCTCGCGGAGCATGCGGTACG
Organism: Deltaproteobacteria bacterium; assembly: GCA_018266095.1. Taxonomy (GTDB): domain Bacteria; phylum Myxococcota; class Myxococcia; order Myxococcales; family 40CM-4-68-19; genus CAIWCD01. The sequence continues at coordinate 16,945 of JAFEBC010000417.1, read as the reverse complement.
GCTGGCCGTCCTTGCCCGTCAGGCCGACACCGACTCGCGTGGAGCCAGTGCCGTCAGCGAGCAAGCGCTGGTCATCCGGCCCCGGGAAGAGCGAGGCGACCAGCGCGGCCTTGATGGTGCTGGACTTCGAGACGATCGCGACGTAGCCGGGCTTGAGCGCCAGGCTGCCCTGGGCGCCGAGCTCCTTGACCCGCTGGAACAGCAGCTCGGTGAGCTGCATCGCGTCCCCTCGAAGGCCGCGCGACGACTACTGCGCGGTGTTCTCGTCGACGCTCTTGAGGCGTGCAGCCTTGCCCTGGAGGTCGCGCAGGTAGAACAGCTTCGCACGCTTCACGGACGTCGACGAGATGATCTCGATCTTGTCGATGCGCGGGCTGTACACCGGGAAGATGCGCTCGACGCCGACGCCGTAGCTCACCTTGCGGACGGTGAAGGTCGAGTGCGCGTGGGCGGCCTTCTTGCGAATGACGACGCCCTCGAAGACCTGGATGCGCTCCTTGTCGCCTTCGCTGATCTTGGTGTGCACCTTGAGGGTGTCACCGACCTTGAACGACGGAACGGCCGACTTGGCCTCCGCCTTCACGTTCCTGCTCTCCACCAGCTCGATCATCTTGGCGCGCATCTGAGTCTGACCTTCCGTTCGCGGTGCTTGGAAAAAGGAGGGGTCTTATTCCTGAGATTGGGCGCCGCGTCAAGCAGCAGAATCACAGGCTTCGGCGGGTCTTGTAGCACAGGCTAGGAAAGCGAAAGGCTTCAACGCGGAGGCGCGGGGGCGCGGAGGATTGTTTTTCTTGTATTATCAGCGTCTTACGCGATCGGCGCGTGTTGGGTTCAACAGGTCGCGCGTGTTGGGTTCAACAGGTCTCAGACGATTTCTAGACCAGGTCTCAGACGATTTTCCGGACAGGTCTCAGACGATTCTTTCGTGCCCCGGCCCGCCGGTGCGCCGCCGAATCTCCGCGTCTTGGCGCGGTTTCAGCAGGTCTCGCCCTCGCCCAGCGGCGGCGGCGGAGGTGCCTTCGCAGCCTCCAGGCGCTCCTCTTCGGCCTCCCGCGCAGCCTCGGCATCGGCGGCGGCGAGCAGCTTCTTGTCCTCGGCCGTGAGCGGCAACTTCTCGAACAAATCCGGGCGCCTGGCCCGCGTGCGCAAGAGCGACTCCGTGCGCCGCCACCGGGCGATCCTGGCGTGGTCGCCGGACATCAGCAGCGGCGGAACGTTCATTCCGCGGAACTCGGGCGGCCGCGTGTAGTGCGGGTGCTCGAGTGCGCCCAGGACGGTTCCTTCGGGGGCGAACGATTCCGTCTGCGCGCTCTGCTCATTCCCCAGCACGCCCGGCAGGAGGCGCACCACGGAGTCGATGATGGTCAGCGCCGCGAACTCGCCGCCCGTGAGCACGAAGTCGCCGAGCGAGATCTGCTCGTCGATCCACGGCATCACCCGCTCATCCACGCCCTCGTAGCGGCCGCAGACGAGGATGAGCATTTTCTCCTGGGAGAGTCGCCGCGCCACGGACTGGTCGAACTTCGTCCCGCCCGGCGACATCAGCACCACGCGCGGCCGGCCCACCTCGCGCAAGTGGTCGAACATCGTCTCGGGCGTGGGCGCGCCGCGGGCCTGCGCCACGTGCTGTGAGCGCAGCTCGAGCAGCGACTCCTGAGCCGCCTCGATGGCGCTCACCAGCGGCTCGGGCTTCATCACCATGCCCGCGCCGCCGCCGTAGGGCACGTCGTCGGCGTTCTTGTGCTTGTTCAGCGCGTGGTCGCGGATGTCGGTGACCCGCAGCGTGAACAGGCCCTTCTGCTGCGCCTTGCCCAGGATCGACTCGGCGAGCGGCGCCTCGATCATGCGCGGGAACAGCGTGAGGACGTTGATCAGCATGGGGCCGCGGAGCACTCTGCTACGGCGTCGTGTCGAGGTCGAACAGCCCCTCGGGCGCGTCGATGAGCGCGCGGTTCTGCGCGTCGACCTCGACGAGGAACGCCAGCGGCACGAGCGACACGCCCTTGGGCCCGCGCACGGACAAGAGCTCATTGGGCCCCGCCTGCTCGAAGGCCTCGATGACGCCTCGCTCGACGCCGGTGGTGTCGATGACCGTAAGGCCGATGAGGTCGGCCGCGTAGAGCTGGTCCTCGTCGAGCGCCGGCAGCTCCGCCCGCGCGACGCTCACCTCCGAGCCCTTGAGCGATTCGGCGACGTCGCGGTCATCCAGGCCCTGCAGGGCGTAGATGTACCCCAGGTGCACGCGCTCGCCGCGCGACACCTTGTGCTGCTTGGGCGCTTGTCCATCGCGCGCGAGCCAGAGGACCTGGACGCGCTCCAGCCCCTGGGACTCCGCGTTGAACGGAGTCACCAGGATGCGGCCGCGGACGCCATGCGCCCGCGCCACGTAACCCACCGCCAACAGAGGCGGAGGGCTCATCGACTACTTCTTCGCAGCCGCGGCCGCGAGCTTCTTCTGCATCTTCAGAAGCTGCGCGACGGTCGACGACGGCAGCGCGCCCATCTTGAGCCAGTGCTCGATGCGGTCAGCCTTGAAGGTGACCTTGGCGGGCGACGTGTTGGGGTCGTAGGTGCCGACCTCCTCGATGAACTTGCCGTCGCGCGGGTTGCGCGTGTCGGTGGCGACCACGTGGTAGAACGGAGCCTTCTTGGCTCCCCGGCGGGCAAGGCGCAGCGTCACAGCCATGGAAAACCTCGGTCAACAAGGGCGGAGATCGCCCTTCGGAAAAGAGCGCGGCTAACTACAGGATCAATCGCGGGACGTCAAGCAGTGCGGTGCGTCGGGCCGGACTGGGGGTTCGCCTCAGGGTTTTCTGGCAGCCTCGATGGCGCGGATCGAGAGCCACATCGTGACCGGCCGGGGTCGCGCCCCAGAGGCGCCTTCGAGGGCTTCGAAGGGGACGAAGCCGTACCGGGAGTAGAACACCACGGCGCTCTCCTTGGCGTCGACGATCACACCAGCGCAGCCCACTTTGGCCGCTTGCTCGAGGGCGAGCTTGAGCACGAAGCGCAAGAGCACGCCGCCGATCCCCAGGGATTGCGAGGATTTGTCGACGGCGAGGCGGGCCAGGCCCAGCACCGGGATGGGATAGCGCGGCAGCTTCTTGCGCTCGGCCTCGGGGAGATCGTCGATCGTGAGGTGCCGCGGCGCAACGGTCGCGAACCCCAGGATTCGTTCACCTTTCACGGCGACGTAGGTCACGCCGAGGTGGTGCTTGAACTGGTTCTGGCCGGCGAAGCGATGGAAGAAGAGGTCGAGCGCCTCCTCGCCGCAGGAAAACGAGCTGCGGTCGTCACTCGCCCGGAGGGCCCTAAGCTCCATCACGCATCAGCTTGCGCAGCGCAGGGGTGGGCTTGGCAGGCTTGCCGAGGAGCTTCTTGGCCGTGGCCCGCGAGACCACGATCCGAGGACGCACGACGTACTCATCGGGCAGCGCGTCGAGCGCCTGGAGGTGGTGCAGCAGCGCCTGCTCGATGAGGTGGCCCTTCTTCACGCCAGACTGGCGGACATGCCGCTCCATCAGGGCGCGCGTGCTCTCGGAGATCGCGGCCGAGATCTGGATTTCCTTGTTCATGGCAGGCTCCTGTAGCTGATTCTACAGTTCTGTAGACGAGCCCGCAACTCCGCGCCAGGTGCGGCCCGGCGCGATCGCAGCTACCACACGCTGTCCAAGGACAGCATCTTCCGCGCCTCCTCCACCGTCGCCGGCTCGCGGCCGATGTCCCGGGCCATCCGCACCGCCTTGGCCACGAGGTCGCCGTTGCTCTTGGCCATCTCCTTGCCGTAGGCGTCCAGGTAGAAGTTGTCCTCGAGGCCGACGCGCACGTTGCCGCCCAGCGTGAGCGCGGCCGAGACCATCTTCCACTGCTCGTGCGAGATGCCGATGACCTCCCACTGCGAGCCGGGGGCCAGCGCCTGCGCCTCGCGCGCCTGCATGGCGAGGTTTTCAGTCGTGGCACGCACGCCGCCCAGGACGCCCATGATGAAGCTGAAGGTCAGCGGCAGCTTCAAGAGGCCCTTGTCGACGAGCGGCCCGATGCTGTTGGTGTGCCCGATGTCGAAGCACTCGAGCTCAGGTTTGACCCCGGCCTCCTTCATCACGCCGAGGAGGAAGCTGATGTCGCGGAAGGGGTTCTCGAACACGAAGTCGAAGACGAATTCCTTCCGTCGTGGCGAGTACTTGGCGTAGTTCATCGAGCCCATGTTGAGCGCGCCGATGTCGGGCTTGCTCTGCGCGATGTGGGCCACGCGCTCGGTCATGGGGCCGGCGCCGCCGGTGCTGAAGTTGATGATGATGGGGCAGCGCCTGGCCGTCTCGTCCTTGATGGCCTGGTAGACGGCGGGCTCGAAGGTGGGGCCGCCCTCGTCGGTGCGCGCGTGGATGGGCACGCCGCTCGCGCCCGCGTCGTAGGCGCGCTTGGCCTCGTCGGCGATCTCGGAGGGCGTGTAGGGGACCCACGGGCACTGCTCGCGGGTGGCGAGGACGCCGGTGAGGGCGCAGGTGACGATGACTTTGTCGCTCATGGTTGCTCCAGAAGAAGCTGTCGAAGTCGGGGGAACCGGTCAGCGGCCCTTCCACTCTGGGGCGCGCTTCTCGAAGAAGGCCGAGAGGCCCTCCATGGTGTCGTCGCTGAGCGCGTTGATGGAGAGCTGCGCGCAGAGGGCCTCGAGCTGCTGCTCGTAGGGGAGGCCCTCGGTGAGGTGGAAGGCGCGGCGGCCCAGGCGCAGGATGGCCGGGCTCTTGGACGAGAGCGCGGTGACGAGCTCGTCGGTGGCGGCGCGCAGGGATTCGCGTGGAACGGCGCGGTTCAAGAGGCCGATGCTGCGGGCCTCAGCGGCGTCGATCTTGCGGCCGGTGAGCAGCAGTTCGAGCGCGATGCGGCGGCCGATGACGCGCGTGAGAGGAGCGAGCGCCATGTACGGGAAGAGGCCGAGGTCGATCTCGGGGAGGCCGAACTTCACGTCGTCTGCGGAGACGGCGAGGTCACACGCGGCGAGGAGGCCGAGGCCGCCGGCGAGGGCCGCGCCGTTGACCATGGCGACGATGGTCTTGCCGCTGCGCCAGAGGTCAAGGAGCAGGCCCGCGTACGAGCGGCGGGCCTCGTGGGCGGCGAGGAGGCCTCCTTCCGCGGCGGAGGCGGCGGAGCCCAGGTCGGCGCCCGCGCAGAAGGCCCTGTCGCCTGCGCCCGTGAGCACGATGCAGCGCAGGTTCGGGTCCTGATCGGCGCGGCGGAGGGCCTCGCGCAGGAGTGAAATCAGCTCTGGCGACAAGGAGTTGCGCTGCGCGGGCCGGTTCAGGGTCAGCCAGCGCGCGTGGCCCTTCGTCTCCTCCAAGAGGAGCGCGTCGGGGGCGGCGACCGGGCCACTGAATGAGGATTCATTCATTTCTGCCAACGTGCCCCCGCGGGCCGCTTTAGTCAAGCGCTGCGATGCCCGCCGCTAGTTGGAAGAGATGGAGCCGAGCGTCTTCAGATCGAGCACGAAGCGGATTGAGGGGCCGTGCAGGAGCGACAGGTCGCGGAAGGGGAACTCCGCAGAGAGCTGCACGCCGGCGCAGTGGCAGGGAGTGTCCGCGGTGAGGCCGAAGCGGTGCGTCCAGTTGGCGGCGTCGGCGGGCAGCGGGCCGAGGTAGCTCGTGGAGTCGATGCCCAGGTGCAGGAGGTCGTGTAAGGCGGGGATGACCCAGACGAGGCCGGCGTTGGCGGTGCCCGCGAGGTCGCCGTCGGCGGCGGCGAGGCGCACCGAGGAGAAGAGCTCGTCGAGGCCGGCGAGCATGCGCGGTCCGGCGGGGCCGCGGAGCGCGGTGAGGTTCGCGTGGAGCTCGTCTCCGCGGGCGTCGCGCAAGGAGGCGTGGCCCAGGGCCTCGGTGACGATGAGCGGGTCCCAGAGCCAGCGCAGCTCGCCAGAGAGCGCGAGCGGACCGAGCGCGAGGCCGGCGACCACGTTGGCCTCGGAGAGGCGGGCCGCGCGGGCGAGGCCGTCCCAGGCGAGGGCGTCCTGGCGCAGCGTGAGCGAGGCGATGCGCGCAGGGGCGGTGGCGGAGCTGTCGTTGGACCAGACCGCTTGCGCGAGCGAGGCCGAGAGCTGCACGGCGCCCTTCGAGGAGGCCGCGTCGTCGACCTCGTCGTAGGCGCGCAGGCGGCCGATGACGCCGGGCGCGTTGCCGCCGCCCGCGTCGGTGGCGAGCGGGGTGCCGTTGGGGACGCCTTGCAGCGAGTAGCCGCTCTGGCCGAGCGCGGGATCGCCGGGGAATGGCCCGGTGCCGCCGGTGAGCGCTTCGGGGAACGCGCGCAGCTCGAGCGAGGGCGTGATCGTGTGCGTGACGGTGTCGAAGCGGCGGCCCAGGGTGAGTCCGAGGCTCGCGTCCGCGAAGGGCTGGAGGCGCGTGGACGAGGGAGCCTGCGCTTCGGAGAGCCAGGCGTCGGCGCGCGCGCCCGCCTGGAGGCGGCCACGCAGGGGGCCCACGAGGAGCGGCAGCGAGATCGAGGGCGCCGCGTCGAAGCGCACCACAGGCACCCTGCCCCGGCCCTCGGGCTCTTGCGCGGGATCGACGAGCGGATAGGCGGGCGCGGCGCCGATGCGATCGGTCGGCGAGAAGCCGGTGTTGAACTCCATGTGGCTCGGCCCGCCGGGCGTCACGAACTGCGTCACGCTGGCCTCTCCCGCGAGCGCGACGGGCCCGAGCATCATCGGCGCCAGGCTGGCGAAGATGGTGGAGCGCACGGGAGTGTGCGGGCGCTCGGGGCCGAAGAGGCGGCGGTCGGGGTTCGTGCCGTCGACGATGCGCAGGTCCTGGAGGAGCGTGGCGCCCGCGCCCAGCGTGAGCGCGCCGCGGGCACGCCAGAAGCCGGCGTCGCTGCGCAGCGAATCGGCGTAGCGATCGAGCTGCGTGACGGGTGCGTCCTGCAGGACCATCGTGTCGGACGCGAGGTTCGCCTGGACCGCGAAGGTGCCCTCGCTCGTCTCGGTGCGGTGGGTGACGTGCATGAGTCCGCGCAGGCCGCCGAAGCCGCGCCCGCCGCGGGTGGGATCGTCGAGGAGGAGCGAGCCGCCCGCGGGGGTGTCGCCGGAGGCGAGGTCGCCGATGAGGTCGACGGAGGCCTCGCCGTGACTGTCGACGGTGGGCGCCCAGCGGAACTCGAGCCCGAGCCGCGGGCCCTTGACCGAACGAAAGCCGAGCGCGGGCCCGGTGGCGCTGCCGGCGCCGGTGAAGAAGCCGGGCGAGAGCGTGAGGTCGTAGCTCTTGCCGAGCGTGATGAAGACGGGCTGCGAGTAGCCGAAGCCGGCCACGGGCGAGAAGCCGAACGCGGGCTGCAGCATGCCCGACTGGCGCGAGAGCAGCGGGAGCGACACGGGGAACAGCGGGATGGGCGCGCCGAAGAGCGACAGGCGCACGCTGGAGAGGTCCGCGCGGTCGTCGTGCAAGGTGGCGTCCGCGGCGAGCAGCTCGTAGTCGGGCGTGCCCGGGCAGTCGCAGGGCGTGACGCGGATGTCGTGGGCGACGACGTGGCCGTTGTCCTGCTGCTGCGCGGTGCGGGCGCCGAGCGTCAGCGTGTTGCGGCCCTGCGCCCTGAGCGTCGCGCGCTCGCTCAGCTTGGGCATCTGCTCCAGCGCGCGGTCCTTGAGCAGGATGACGGCGGTGTCGAGGTCGGCGCTGTGCGCCTGCAGGTCGACCACGGCGCCGTCGGCGAAGGCCACCTGGCGGCCGCGCTGGAGCATCACGCCCCCCGAGAGCGTGAGCGTGTGGTGCTTGCGGTCGAGCACGCCTTTGGCGGCCCACAGCTTGGACCCGGCGCGCTCGGCGATGACGTGGCCCTCGAGCGTGAGCACGTCGTCGGTCTGCGCGTAGCTGAGCGTGTCGGAGGTCAGCTCGATGAAGTCCGTCGGCGAGCCGCCCGCGAGCTCGAAGAGGTGCTCCTGGGCCGCGAGGGGCCGCGTCCACAGCGCGAGGAGGAGGACGCAGGCGGCCGCACGCGAGCGCATCTGTCAGGGCGCGAAGGTGACGGTGATGAGCTCGGCCGTCTGGCTGAGCTGGTAGTCGGCGTTGCCGCGCAGCTCGATGCGGACCTGCGTGCCGCCGGCCTCCGCCTCGGGGACGACGCGCAGCACGGGGCCGCCGAAGAAGTGGGTGTCGAGCGGGCGGCGGTTGTTGGCGACCGGGTTCGCCGCGCCGCGCAGGTGCAGGACGATGGCGGAGGGCTCGGTCGTGACCCGGACGGCCAGCTCGCGGTCGCTGTGCACGAGGACCTCGCCCCCGCCGATGGGTCGGAAGCCGATGCGGGTGATGGCCGAGGTCGTCGAGCCCGCGGCCTGCGCGACGCGGCGCGAGGTTGACGGCGCGGGGGCGTGCGCGGAGCCCCTCGGTGCGCGCGCGGGAGGAGGCGGAGAGGCCGTGGCCACGCGGCGCTGCGCGGGAGCGAGCGAGACCGTCGGCAAGGAGGCGGCCTTCTCGTCCTCGGAGAGCTCGGCGACGGCCGCGGGCGGCTCGGATGGGGCGGCCTCGGGCGACTCGGGCGGCGGCGGCTGGACCGGGGTCGGGGCGGCCTGGCCCGGAGTCGGGGCGGGCTGGGGCGGGGCCGGGGCGAGCTGGGGTGGGGCCGCAGCGAGCTGGGTCACCGCAGGCTCGCGAGGTGGCGCATGGCCGGACCGGGCAGGAGGCGGAAGTGCCTGATCTTGCGCAGCAAACGACGGCGCCGCGGCGGCGGGTGGAGGCGAGGTCGCAGGAGAGGTCTCAGACGATTTCTGGGAGGTGTCAGACGATTTCGAAGGAGAGGTCTCAGACGACTTCTGGGAGGTGTCAGACGATTTCGCCAGGGGGGTCGCCACCGAGGTCTCAGACGATTTCGGGAGAGAGGCCGCCAGGCCGGCAGCCGCCGGTTCGCGCGCCACTTCAAGCCTCGCAGCCTGCGCCGGGGGAGCCGTCTGGACGGGTGCGGGGTGCGGGGCCGCCGCGGCCTCGACCGGCTGAGCTTCCGCGTGCTCGACCTGCTGCGTCTGCGGCTGTGGACCCGCCGGGGCAGGCTGCGGATCGACGCGCGCGATGGCTTGCGGCGTGGGTTCGGGCGAGGGGTCTGTCGCGGCCGGCGTCGGCTGGGGGGCCGGGTCGGCTGGGGCGGGCGGCGGCTGCGCGATTGGGTCTTGCGGCGACGCCGGAGCCTTCGGCGACGGGTGCCCGGCCTGGGCCAGCATCGGCTGCAGGCGCGGCACGCGCACGTCCAGGCGCGTCCCCTGCGAGCGCACGTCGAACTCGGCCTCGCCCGCGAGCTCGATCACCACCCGCGCCGTCCGCGACCCCGCGGCGGCAGCGCCCACGCGGCGCACTGTCCCGTCCTCGATGTCCTGCTCGGCGGGCACGCCCTTCACGCCGGCGTCGGCGAAGTCGAGCACGAGGCGCGGCGGGCCGGAGAGGCGCAGCGTGGTGAAGCTCAGCGGCCTGTCCGACTGCACCTGGATGATGGCGTGGCCCTCGTCACCGCCCACGCGCAGGCCGACCACGTGCCCCTTGAGCGCGACCGCGGGCGCCTTGGGCGGCGCAGCCTTGGCGGCGGCCTTCGGCGGCGGGACCTTGGCGGCGGGCGGCTTCGCGGCGCGTGCACCGAGGGACAAGACGAGCATCAGGGACAACACGGCGACGCGGATCATCGAGTGCCCTGAAGCTAACACGTCAGGCGCGCGCCTTCACCCACTGGACGAGTTCGAACACCACGCGGCAGATGCGATCGACGTCGTTGCCCATCGTCATCTCGAGGTGGCTGTTGTCGTCGACGCGGCAGCGCACGAGGTACTCGCTCTTGGCGCTGCGGAAGATGGTGCGCGTGCTCTCCTCGGAGGCGAGCTTGTCGAAGGCGCCGTACACGACCGCGAGCGGCGCGCGGAGGTCGCGCATGCCGAGCTTGTAGTCGAAGCCGTCGCGGTAGCAGCGCATCTCGTCGTGCGTGATCCAGCGGGCGAACTGGTCCATCACCGCCCGCGGCTCCTTCTCGCCGCCTTGACGGAGCAGCCAGCGCAGGTCATCGAGCTCGACGCGGCCCGGGTTCACGAGCGAGCCGAAGCGCCGCAGCACGGGCTCGACCGCGTGCATGGCCTTGAGCGAGAGCGGGTGCGCGACGCGAGCCATCGTCTGCGTGAACAGATCGACGGGCAGGTGCGAGTAGCGCAAGGAGAGCGGCTGCGAGGCCGGGTCGGCGATGGCGTCGCCCGCGCGCGTGAGGACGCGCGTCTTGCGCAAGAGGGAGGCCGTGCCGAAGCGCAGGGCATCGACCGCGTTGACCGCGCCGGTGGCCGCGTCGAGGGCCGGGTTCACCACCACGGGGCCGAGCGCGGCGATGAGCTTGAGCAGCGGAAACCCGCGCCCGAGGTCGCTGGGGGCGCCGATGGCGATGAGGCCCGCGAGGTCGTGGTGCCGCGCGGCGTAGCCGTAGCCGAGCATGCCGCCCATGCTGTTGCCCAGATAGAAGACCTTGGCGCGGCCCGTGCGCTGCTTCACCGCGGCGATGCCGGCGGGCAGGTCTTCGAGCAGGTAGCTGTCGAGGTCCCAGGCGAAGTCGAAGTCCGCGGGCACGCTGCGGCCCTCGTGCGAGGCGCGCTGGAGCTGGAGCGCGCGCGAGGACTTGCCGTGCCCGCGCAGCTCGAGGATGTGGCAGTCGGCGCCCCAGGCCAGGAGCTGCTTGACGAAGTCGCCGGAGGTGAACGCGTGCCGGTTCTGCGACCACCCGGGCACGAGCACGATGGGCTCATCCAGGAGCGGCTGCGACCACGCCTGCGGCACCGGCCGGTAGCGCGTGATCTGGAGCACCCAGCCGTCGCGCGTGTGCGCGTCGTAGGTCTCCTTCTTGTAGAGCTCCTTGAAGTGGACGTCCGACAGCCTCGGCGGGGGCTTCTGCGCGGGCGCGGCGGCGTGGGCTCCGGGGGTCAGCTGAGGCACATCGGCAGGATAAGGGCGGGGCTGATGTAGGTGCAATTGTACAGAACGACCTTGGGCGCAACGTCGTCTGCCGGACAGCTCCGGACGCGGGTGCGGCTCGCGGACTTCCGCTCGCGCAGTCGAGGGCTTGCGAGGCGGTGCGACGCGGACCTACAGCTTCTCCGAAGGCATCTTGACGCGCCCGCCGGGCTCCAGCTCGCCCACGAGATAGAGGCTGCCCGCGGCCAGCACCGCTCCGTCAGCGCCCGCCTGCGCCCGCGCCGCCGCCAAGGCCTCCGGTGCGCGCTTGTGCACCACGATCGGCAGGTCGGGCCGCAGCGTGCGCGCCACCGCGGCCAGCGCCTCGCCCTCCAGCGCGCGCGGGTTGTCGGGCGCGCAGGTGTGCAGCGTGTGCACGAGCGGCAGGAGCGGCTCCAGGATCTGCCGCGCGTCCTTGTCGGCCAGGACGCCCAGAACGAGCTGCACGGGCCGCGCGCCGGCGACCTCGGGGAGCGTCTTGGCCAGCGCGTGCGCGGCGTGGGGATTGTGGGCGCCGTCGAGGAGCGTCAGCGGCCGGTCCGAGAGCTTCTCCAGGCGGCCCGGCCAGCGCGCGCGCAACAGGCCCTGCTCGACGTGCGCGGGCTCGATGGGCAGGCCCCGCGCTGCGCCCGCTTGCAGGAGCGCGCACGCGAGCGCGGCGTTCGTGCGCTGGTGGTGGCCCAGGAGCGGCAGCGGCGCCTCGAGCTTCACCGTCCACGCGCCGCACACGGGCAGGTCGGACTTCCCCGCGAAGCAGAACGGCCGGTCGTGCCGGCTCTCGAAGCGATAGTCGCGGCCCGGACGCCACAGCGGCGCGCCGACCTCACGCGCGCGCACGACCAGCACCCGCGCGGCCTCCAGCGGCTGGCCCGCGCTCACCGCAGTCACGCCCGGCTTGAAGATGCCGGCCTTCTCGGCCGCGCTGTGCGTGAGCGTCGGCCCCAGATATTGCGTGTGCTCCAGGCCCAGCGGCGCCACCGCGCAGGCGAGGGGCTCGACCACGTTGGTCGCGTCGAGCCGGCCGCCGAGGCCCACCTCGACCACCATCACTTGCACGCGCGACTTGGCGAAGGCCAGGAACGCGAGGAGCGTGGTCAGCTCGAAGAAGGTCAGGCCGTCGCCGTCGTGCGCGCCCTCGGGGCCGCCCTGCAGGGCCCAGGGCACGCGCGCGAGGATCTCCTCCAGCGTGTCCGCGGCGGCCTGCTCGCTCAGCGGGACGCCATTGATGCGAATGCGCTCACACCAGTGCACGAGGTGCGGCGAGGTGGTCAGGCCCGTCTTGAGCCCGGCCACGCGCAGCGCGCTCTCGGTGAACGCGCAGGTCGAGCCCTTGCCGTTCGTGCCCGCGACGTGCAGCACGGGCGCCGACGTGTGCGGATCGCCGAGCAGCTTGAGCGCCGCCCGCATGCGGTCGAGGCCCAGCTTCATGCCGAAGTTGCTGCGCGCGAAGAGGAGCGTCTTCAAGTCGTCGAACGTCATCGGTGCACGATGGGCAAGGACCGCGACGCGCGCATGCTGGACGCGGCGAGCGCGCGGTTTCGGGCGGCTTCCTCGAGCAGGCCGAACTTCGCCAGGTAGTTGTGCACGCGCTCCTCCAGCGTGGGCGCGGCGATCTCCAGGCACAGCTTGTCGGCCGCGTAGCTCTTGCAGATGTCGGGGCGGTCCTCGTACACGCCGCACAGGTTGTCCGCGGTGAGGTGCGCGCAGCGGATGCCGAGCGGCTTGTCGATGGCCGCGATGTCGGGCGCGACGCAGCAGGCGCCGCAGAGCGTGCACTCGATCTTGCCGCTGTCGGAGGCGGTCGCGTCAGGGCCGGGCACGGATGACCACCTTGTCGTGCGCGATGGAGAACGGCCGCGCGTCGTAGTCGCCCCAGGCGTCGAGCGTGTGGAAGCCGGCGGCGCGCAGCATGGCGAACAGCGCCGTCAGCGTGAACATGCGGTGCACGGGCTTGCGCTCGAAGCGCTGGCCGTTCCTGGGGCACGCCATGCGGGCGGGCTGGAGGCCGGGCTCGGCGTCGATCCACGTCTCGAATTCGACGGGCACGCCGCTCACTTGCACCGTGCGGCGCGTGCGGCCGTCGGTGGCCTCGCGCACGAGGAAGTCGCGGTGCGTGCACTCGAGCACGAAGGCGCCGTTGGGCTCGATCGCGCGCCTGGCCGCGCCCAGCATGGCCCGCGTGTCGTCGTCGGTGCCGTAGCCGATGGAGTTGAAGAGGCAGATGGCGAGCGTGAAGGATTCGTCGCGCACGGGGACCTTGCGCGCGTCGGCTTCGATCCATACGGGCGGCGCTTGATCCTCCGGCAGCACGCGCTCGGCACGCTGCTGCGCGCGCGTGAGCAATTTGCGCGAGAGATCGACGCCCGTGACGCGGTGTCCGCGGCGCTGCAGCGGCACCGAATGCCGCCCGTCGCCGCAGCACAGGTCGAGCACGCGCGCGCCCTCGCGCAGGCCCGTGAGCTGCACGAGGCCCGCCACCTCGAACTCGGTGCGCTCGGGCGAGAGCATGTCGCCGTAGAGGAAGCGATAGCCGTCGTCGAAGAAGTCGCGCACCCAATCCACGGAAGGCCTCTGACGTTGACGATTGGGGAGACGAAGACGCGGCTAGCTCAACAGGCCCAGAAGCTGCGCGAGCCGGTCACGCAGCTCCTTGCGCGGCACGATCGCGTCCACCATGCCGTGCTCGAGCAGGAACTCGCTGCGCTGGAAGCCCTCGGGAAGCTTCTGGCGCAGGGTCTGCTCGATGACGCGCGGGCCAGCGAAGCCGATGAGCGCCTTGGGCTCGGCCAGGATCACGTCGCCCAGGAACGCGAACGAGGCCGCGACGCCGCCCGTGGTGGGGTCGAGCAGCACCGAGATGTACGGCTTCTTGGTCTGCCGGAAGCGCGCGAGCGCCGCGGAGCTCTTGGCCATCTGCATGAGCGAGAAGATGCCCTCCTGCATGCGCGCGCCGCCCGAGGCCGAGAACACGATGGCGGGGATCTGCAGCTCGTGCGCGCGCTCGAACACGCGCGTGACCTTCTCGCCGACGACCGAGCCCATCGAGCCGCCCAAAAAGCCAAAGTGGAAGCAGCCGACGGACACCTCGCGCCCCGCGAGCCGGCCCACGCCCGACACGAAGGCCTCGCCCTCGCCCGAGTTCTTGCTCGAGGCGCGCAGGCGGTCCTTGTACTTCTTCGAGTCCGTGAACGAGAGCGGGTCGGTGCTCTCCAGGCCGCGATCGAGCTCCTGGAACGTGCCCGCGTCCAGCACCAGCTCCAGCCGCTTGCGCACCGGCAGCGGGAAGTGATGGTCGCACTTCGGGCAGCACTCGAGGTTCTTCTCCACGTCCTGCTTGAAGACGATCTCGCCGCAGCCGTCGCACTTCACCCACAGGCCCTCCATGCGGCTGGGCTTGTCGGCGGCGGGCGGCGGCGCGGACGCCTTGCTCTTCGGATCTTTGTGGAACCAGGCCATGTGCTCCTCGAATCCCTCGGCCCGCAGGCGCGAGAGGCGGCACTCTAGTCCATGTCGTCCGACAACCCGAAGAAGCTCTGCAGGTTGTCCAAGATGCGGTTCTTCTCCTGCTGCTCGCGCCGCAGGCGCTGCTCGGCGTCGAGGTGCTCGCGCACGCCCTGTAGCTCCACGCGGCGCTTGGCCATCACGTCCGAGATGGCCTCGGCCAGATCGCTCCGCTTCTGCACGAGCTGATGGAACGCGTCCTTGTCGATGCGGTAGCAGTCGACCTCGGTGGCGGCGATGACGCTCGCGGTGCGCGGCTCGTTGGTCATCACGCCCATCTCGCCGAACACGTTGGGCGCGGCCATGCGCGTGACCAGCTTCTCGGCGCCCGACTCGATCTTCACCTTCACCTCCACTTCGCCGCGCACGAGCACGTACAGCCAGTGCGCCGCCGCGCCCTGCCGCGTGATCACCTCGCCGCGCGCGAACGGCGCGAACCGCATCGCCCGCGCCAGCTCCACGCGCTCGCCCGCCGAGAGGCCCTGCAGCATCTCGATCGCCTCCAGCGCCGACACGCGCCGCGCCATCTCGCGCTCCTGCTTGCGCTCGGCGTGCTCCTGGTCGTCCTGCGAGACGAAGATGGCGTGCGCCGGCAGCGCCAGCGGGATCTGCGCGCGCTTCAGGGCCGAGAAGATGCGGATGCGCACGTCGCTCTGCGTGGAGTCGTTCGACCCCATGTCGATCTGCCAGTAGCGCACGCCATAGGTGGCGATGCTGATGGCGCCTTCGCGCGCGAAGTCCAGCACCAGCGCGCCCGGACGCGGCGCCAGCGCGACGTTGGCGATCGGCGCCGCCTGCAGCGCCTCGTCGACCACGCGGATCACCTCTTCAGGCGAGTAGCGGTAGTCCACGTGGAAGTAGATCCACACGCGGTGCTGGCGCGGCGCATCCTCGCGCTGGCCGAGCACGTTGATCTGCTCCGCGAGCAAGAGCGCGTTGGGCAGGATGATCGTGTCCCAATCGCGCGTCTCCAGCATCGTCGAGCGCCAGCGGATGGCCTTCACCCTGCCCTGCTTGCCGTCCTTGAGCTGGATCCAGTCGCCCACGTGGATGGAGTCGTCGAGCTGCAGCGCGATGCCGCCGAGCACGTTCGCCAGCGTGGCCTGCAAGGACAAGCCGAGCACCGCGGTCACCACCGCGGAGGTCGCGATGATGCCCGACAGCTCCACGCCGCTCCGGTGCATCATGGCGATGAAGGCCAGGATGTACGAGACGCCCAGCGTCAGCTCGTGGACGATGTTCGCGACCTCGATCTTGAGCGCGAGCAAGAGCACGTCGAAGAGCAGGATCGCGAGCAGGTCGATGACGATGAGGATCTCGAAGAGATCCGCGAGCTGCCAGACGCGGCGGCTCCAGCCCTCGGCGCTCACCGTGTGCAAGAGCACCGCGAAGGCGAAGGTGGTGACGTAGATGCCGAGGAAGATGGTCACGCGGCGGATGCGCCGCTTCTTCTTCGGGTTGAGCTTGTTGATGAGGGCCGCCATCAGCACCAGCAGCACGCCCAGGATCATCGGCGTCCACGCCGAGGCGTAGCCGAACATGGTCCGCGCGCGCGGGTCCGGCGCCGGGAAGGCCGCGAAGTCCGAGAGGCTCGGCGTGGCGTCGCTTGGCGCCTGCGCGCGAGGAGGCGTCTGCGTTGCCGTTTGCGTCGGCGTTGCCGTCTGCGTCGACGTCCCCGCCTGCGCCTGCGGCGCGACCGTGCCTCCGGCGCTCTGCGCAGCCGTCGGTCCCGCGATCGTCAACAAGAGGGCGGCAAGCCACACGCCCAGAAGGAACCTCTTCACGTCCCTACATATAGTCCCGAGCGCCGCTCGTGTCTGCACTCGCGCGCACTCCCGCGCGAGGCCAGGCGCGCCTCTATAGATCGTACGACTCGTCCAGCTCGCAGATGTGCAGGAAGTCGAGGCCCAGCGCCGCGATCTCCTTCTTCACCTCGTTCACCACGCTCGGCTTGAGGTGATAGAGGAAGATCTTCGCGCCGCGCCGGTCGAGCTTCTGCAGCTCGCTCATCACCGTCTTCGGCGTCAGGTGGCCGGAGATGTCCGCGAGCCACTGCAGCGAGTTCGGGAAGCTCAGCTCCACGAACACCGCCTTCACGTTCGGCGTCTTGTTGATCGCCTTCCACAGCTCTTCGGTCGGGCCGGTGTCGCCCGACCACGCCACCGCGCCCGTGGGGCCCTCGATGATGTAGCCGACCGAGTACACCGGGTGGTGCACCGGCACCGCCGTCATCTTGTACGCGCCGCACTGGAACGGCGTGTTCACCGGCACCGTGTCGAACTTGATGACGGGGTTCTCGCGCGTGGGGATGACGCGGAAGTCCGGCCACAGCCGGTTGTTGAAGACGTCCTTGTCCATGCACGCCATGGTCTCTTCCGGACCGTGCACGGTGACGGGCGTCTTGCGCCGGCCGACCAACAGGTCGGTCATCAGCGGCACGTCCTTCACGTGATCGAAGTGACTGTGCGTGAGGAAGATGTCGTCGATCTTCAGGATCTCGT
>JAFEBC010000416.1 GCA_018266095.1 Deltaproteobacteria bacterium | reverse complement strand
GTGAACTCGGGCAAGACGCAGACGGGCATGGTGATGGGCACGCCCGCGTACATGTCGCCGGAGCAGGGCTCGGGCGAGACCAGCAAGATCGACGGGCGCAGCGACATCTACTCGCTGGGCGTGATGATGTACCAGATGGCCGTCGGCAAGCTGCCGTTCCCGGGGCAGAACTTCGGCGAGGTGCTGATGGGGCACCTGCAGAAGACCCCGCCGCCGCCGCGCGGGATCGTGCCGGACATCCCGGAGGACTACGAGGCCATCATCCTGCGCACGCTGGAGAAGCGGCAGGAGGATCGCTTCCAGTCGATGAACGAGCTGCGCGACGCCATCTTCGGCTGCCTGCAGGCGCACGGCATCAGCGCCGAGTCGCCGCTCGCGGACGAGACGGAGGAGCTGTCGCCGGTGTCCTCGGGGTCGCCGTCGAACCCGGGCGCGCGCACGCCGTCGCGGCCGGGGCGCACCAATCCGCCCAAGTCGGGGACGGGTCAGGGGCTGCGCGCGTCGAACCCGGGCCGCCAGGGGTCGCAGCCGGGCAGGCAGGCCTCGCAGCCGGGGCGCTCGCCGTCGATGTCCGGACGCTCGGCGCCGCCGGGTGAGCTGACGCAGATGGAGGGCCCGAAGTCGAACCTGGGGCTCATCATCGGCATCGCCGTGGGCGTGCTGGTGCTCGCGGGCGGCGGCATCACCTACGCGGTGATCTCGTCGAACAACGAGGCCGAGGCCGCGCGGCTCCTGGCCGAGAAGGAGAAGCGCGAGGCGCAGCGCGCGAAGGAGCGCGCCGAGGCCGAGGCCGAGCCGCCGGTGTACCTCGCCGTGGTCAGCGACCCCTCGGGCGCGCACGTCGAGGCCACCTGGAAGGGCGGCAACCGGTCGGACAACACGCCGTTCCAGATCGAGCTGCCCAAGAACACCAAGGTGCACTTCGAGTTCGCCAAGGACGGCTACTCGGCCACCATCATCGACGCCATCGCCGACTCCGCGCAGACGGTGAACGCCACGCTCAAGGCGGTGAAGGTGGCGCAGGCCGATCCGAAGCCGGAGGGTGAGGCGCCCGCCGAGCCGAAGAAGTCCCGACGTGCCGCCAAGAAGGAAGAGAAGGCGACCACCAAGGACGGACTCATCAACGCCGACGACGTGTTCGGTAAGTAGGCCGGCTGGTGGCCCGCACCTGCAGCCAGTGCGGCGCGAGTTACGACGACGAGGTCGGGTTCTGCCCTGAGGACGGCACGCGCCTCCCTGCGCCGCACGACGCCTCCGAAGACGCGGCCGAGCAGGCCCCCGTCGAGTTCGGGCGCGCCGCCGATGACGAAGAGGCCACCGTCGACGAGGACGACGACCTCCTCGGGCGCAGCATCGGCAGCTATCGCGTGCTCAAGCTCTTGGGCAAGGGCGGCATGGGCGGCGTGTACCTCGCCGAGCACCCGGTCATCGGCTCGAAGGTCGCCATCAAGTTCCTGCACCCGCGCTTCGCGGGCGACAAGAAGATCGTGGACCGCTTCTTCAACGAAGCGCGCGCGGTCAACGTCATCGGGCACGACAACATCCTCAAGATCCTGGACCTCAACGTCACCGAGGACGGGCGGCACTACTTCATCATGGAGCTCCTGCAGGGCAAGTCCCTGCAGACGCTGGTGGAGGACGGCAAGCCCGCGCCGCTGTCGGTGACGGGTCCAATTCTTTTGCAATTTTGCGAAGCGCTGCAGGCCGCGCACGACCGGCGCATCTACCACCGCGACATCAAGCCCGACAACGTCTACCTGGTCGTGCACAAGGGGCGGAAGAACTTCGTCAAGGTGGTCGACTTCGGCGTGGCCAAGCTGTCCGATTCGGGCGGGCCCGGCTCGACGGGCAAGACGCAGACGGGCATGGTCATCGGCACGCCCGCGTACATGTCGCCGGAGCAGGCGGGCGGCGTCACCAACCGCATCGACGCGCGCAGCGACGTGTACTCGGCGGGCGTGATGATGTTCCAGCTCGCCACCGGCAAGCTGCCCTTCCCGGGGACGACGTTCGGCGAGGTGCTGATCGGCCACCTGCAGATGGCGCCGCCGGATCCGCGCGAGCTGAATCCGGAGATCAGCGAGCAGTACAGCGCGGTGATCCTCAAGGCGCTGGAGAAGAAGCAGGACGAGCGCTACCAGAGCATGCGCGAGCTGGCGGCGGCCATCCACGAGTGCATGGACGCGCAGGGCATCGTGAACGAGCTGCCCACCGCGGATGGCGAGGAGCGCACCAGCGGGGGCAAGTCGTCGCACGTGACGCCTGGGTTCTCGGGCACGCCGCAGCCGCAGAAGAAGCCCACGGGCCCGCCGCGGTTCGGCGCAGCGGAGGTGGCCGCGAAGCCGAAGGCGCCGCCCAAGCGCTCGGGCAACACCCTGGCGACGCGCATGGAGAAGCCGGAGACGGCCGTGCAGCGGCCCCCGGCGCGTCAGCAGTGGCAGCCGCCGCCCAAGCGCAGCAACGTGGGTGTCTGGATCGGCGCGGCCAGCGCGGGCCTCGCGATCCTGGTGCTGGTGGCGGTGCTGGTGCTGCGCTTCAGCTCGTCGGACGAGGACGAACGCGAGCGGCGCGCGCTGGTGGCCCGCGAGACGCGCGCGGCCTTCGCGCAGATGGAGCGCGCCAAGGAGGCCGAGAAGAACGATCCCGAGCTGCAGCCACAGCTCTCGGTGCTCAGCGATCCCCCCGAGGCCCGCGTCGAGGTGACCTGGCCCGAGGGAGAGCGCAACGACGTCACGCCCTTCGCGCTCAAGGTGCCGCGCAACACGCGCCTGCGCCTGACGTTCACGCTCAAGGGCTACATCACCGTCGTGCGCGACGTCATCGCCGACGAGTCGCAGGTGGTGAAGGGCGAGCTGCAGAAGGACTCGCGCTTCTCGCGCGCCAAGACGCCGCGGGTCCCGCGTGAGCGCGCCAACGCCCCCAAGACGCAGGTGTCGGGCGACGAGGTGATCGACGTCGGCGACGACATCTTCGACAAGAAGTGACGCAGGGACGTGACGAGGCCGCCGCGCGCGGCTCTACGCCAGGTGCCGCCGCGCCCGCGCCAGGAAGCGCTCGACCAGGTCGAGCAGCGTCCGCGCGTCGAT
>JAFEBC010000415.1 GCA_018266095.1 Deltaproteobacteria bacterium | reverse complement strand
TAGTCGGGGCGGCCTGGACCGACGGGACCCATGATTTCCTTGATCATGTCCGGATCTTGTCGCCGCTCCGCGGGGATCGGGGTGCGGGAGCCGTAGCTCCCGGTGCGCGAGAACTTGGGCCTGGCACCATTGGCGCAGCGCAGGCGCGAGAGATAGGCGGTCTCTCCGCGCGGGCCGCAGACCTCGATGGAGGTGGCCATCGAATAGCCGTAGGCGCTCGGATCGGCCGGAGCCGGCGGGCGCAGGTGGCCGCACGCGAGGAACAGAAGAGCAAGGAGCGGCAGGAAGCGCTGCATTGGTCCCCCAGTGGTGAGCGTGGAGCGTAGCAAGGTGTGCGAATGCCAGTCGAGCGCGCGGCGGTTGCAGTAGAGTGCGCGCCACGCGCCCGTAGCTCAGCTGGATAGAGCGGCGGCCTTCGAAGCCGCATGCCGCAGGTTCGACTCCTGCCGGGCGCGCCAACTTCAGCGGAACGCCCCCTCCACCTTCGCCACCACCTCGGCGCTCAGCTTCACCCCGCTCGCCTTCGCGTTCTCCTCCACCTGCTCCGGCCGCGACGCGCCGATGATCGCGCTCGTCACCTCGGGCTTGCGCAGCACCCACGCGAGCGCCAACTGCGCGACCGACAAGCCCAGCTCCTGCGCGATCGGTCGCAGCCTCTCCACGCCCACCAGCACCTTCTCGTCCAGGCGCCCCTGCAGGAAGCCGCCCATCGCGTCGCTCGCGGCGCGCGAATCCGCGGGCGGCGCGGCACCCGGCTTGTACTTGCCGGTGAGGATTCCCTGCGCGAGCGGCGACCACACGATCTGCCCGATGCCCTCCTGCGCGCAGAGCGGAAACACGTCGGCCTCGGGCCCGCGCCAGAGGAGCGAATACTGCGGCTGGCTCGACACGAAGCGCGTGTACGGCAGCTTCAGCGACGCGGCGATCTGCTGCGCGTTCCACTCGGAGAAGCCGAGCCAGCGCGTCTTGCCCGCCTTCACCGCGCGGTCGAGCGCGGCCATCGTCTCTTCGAGCGGCGTGTTCGTGTCGTAGCGGTGGCACTGGTAGAGGTCCACGTAGTCGACGCGCAGACGCTTCAGGGACAAGTCGAGCTGCTTCTCGACCTGCGCCGCGGAGAGGCCGCGATCGGTGGGCGACATGGGGAAGTAGAGCTTGGTCGCGAGCACGTAGCGGTCGCGCGGGACGTCGCGCAGCACCTCGCCGAGGAACGACTCGGCCTTGCCGCCCGAATACACGTTCGCGGTGTCGATGAAGTTGATGCCCACGTCGAACGCGCGCTGCACGCAGGCCTCCGCCGAGCCGCGCGTGACGCCGCCGCCGTAGGTGAGCCAGGAGCCGAGCGCGATCTCCGAGACGACGAGGTCGCTGTTGCCGAGCTTGCGCTTCTGCATGTGTCCTCCAAATGAACGCGCGCGAGTGGCGCTACGCGGTCTCCTTGAGCGTGTGCGTGAAGGCCGAGATCGTCTTCTTGGCGTCGCCCAGCACCATCATCGTGTTCGGCTTCACGAAGAGACCGTTCTCGATGCCGGCGAAGCCTGGATTGAGCGAGCGCTTGAGCACGATGCAGGTGCGCGCGGCGTCTGCGTTCAAGATGGGCATGCCGAAGATGGGGCTCGACTGATCGGTGCGCGCGGCCGGATTCACCACGTCGTTTGCGCCCACCACCAGCGCCACGTCGGTCGCGGAGAACTCGTCGTTGATCTGCTCGAGATCGAAGAGCTGATCGTAGGGAACGTTCGCCTCCGCGAGCAGCACGTTCATGTGGCCGGGCATGCGGCCCGCGACGGGATGGATGGCGTACTTCACCTCGCAGCCGTTGAGCTTGAGCACGGCCGCCAGATCGCGCACCGCGTGCTGCGCCTGGGACACAGCCATGCCGTAGCCCGGGACGACGATGAGCGAGCGCGCGGCGCGCAACACATCGGCGGCGTCCTCGACCGTCGCTTCATTCGGTGCCGGCCCCGTGCTCGTAAGTTGCTTCTGTGGACCCTCGGGCGTCGCGCCGAACGCGCCGAAGAGCACGTTGGCGAAGGAGCGATTCATCGCCTTCGACATCATCATGCCGAGGATGAACCCGGAGCCGCCGTCGAGCGCGCCGCAGATGATGAGCACGTTGTTCTTGAGCGCGAAGCCCGTGGCCGAGGCGGCGAGGCCCGCGTACGAGTTGAGCAAGCAGATGACCACCGGCATGTCCGCGCCGCCGATCGGCAACACCAAGGACACGCCGATGACCAGCGCGAGCGCGCAGGCTGCGTAGAACACGAACACCGCGTGAGGGAAGGCGATGAGATAGCCCACGAGCCCGAGCGTGGCCGCGATGAGGCCGAAGTTGAACGCGTTCTGTCCCGGGAACGTCATCGGCCTGCCGGGGGTGAAGCCCTGCAGCTTGCCGAACGCCATCAGCGAGCCAGTGAACGTGAGCGCGCCGAGCACGACTTCGAAGCCGGTCGCGGTGATCTGCAGCGTGTTGAGCGTGAGGCCCTCTTGCTGCGCGTGCCAGTACTCGCTGATGCCCACGAGCGACACCGCGAGGCCGCCGAACGCGTGCGAGAACGCGATGCGCTCGGGCATCATCGTCATGGGGATCGAGAGCGAGATCCAGGTGCCGATCGCCGCGCCGATGACGGAGCCGACGAGGATCCACTGGTAGGTGATGATCTCGTGCCGCAAGAGCGTGCCGATGATGGCGAGCGCCATGCCGATCTCGGCGAGCAGGATCCCGCGGCGCGCCGTCTGCGCATCACCCAGCCCGCGCAGGCCGAGGATGAACAGGATGGAGGCCGAGAGGTAGCAGAGCTGGACGAAGAGTTCGGTCGTCACTTCTTCGTCTCCTTCTTGAACATGCGCAGCATGCGGTCGGTGATCACGAATCCGCCGACGACATTCAGGCTGGCGGCTGCGACCGCGATGGTCCCGAGCACGGTGGCGACGGTGCCGCGATGTCCGCCCGCGGCCACCATCGAGCCCACGAGCGAGATGCCGGAGATCGCGTTGGTCGCGGCCATCAGCGGCGTGTGCAACAGATGCGGCACGCGGCCGATCACCTGGTAGCCGACGAACGCGGCGAGCGTGAACACGTACAGGCCGAACACGACCGACTCCATCAGCTCCGTCACGGCTTCACCTCCGCCTTCGCTGCGGGAACGAGACGCGGGTCGACGATCTTGCCGCTGCGGATCGTCACCACGCCGCGCGTGATCTCGTCGGTGGCGTCGAGCTTGAGATCGGTGCCTTCCTTTCCGACCAGGTGCAGCAAGAGCTTCTCCATGTTGCGCGACCACATCTGGCTCGCGTGCACGGCCATCTGCGCGGGCAGGTTCAACTCGCCCACGATGATCACGCCGCCGTCCGTCGTCACGCGCTCGCCCGGCTTGGTCAGCGCGCAGTTGCCGCCTTGCTCCGCGGCGATGTCCACGATGACCGTGTGCGGACGCATCGCGCGCACCATCGCTTCGTCGACCAGGATCGGCGCGCGCTTGCCCGGAATCAGCGCCGTGGTGATGACCGCGTCCACCTTGCTCGCGCGCTCGAGCAGGAGCGCGGCCTGCTTCTTCTTCGTCTCCTCGCTGACTTCCTTCGCGTAGCCGCCGGCGCCCTGCGCGTCCTCCGCGCCCTCCACCTCGATGAAGCGCGCGCCCAGCGACTCCACCTGCTCCTTGGTCACGCGGCGCACATCGAAGGCCTCCACGGTCGCGCCCAACCTGCGCGCGGTCGCGATCGCTTGCAGCCCGGCGACACCTGCGCCGAGCACCAGCACCTTCGCGGGCGCGATCGTTCCTGCTGCGGTCATCAGCATCGGGAACAACTTCGGTGACGCCTCGGCCGCGAGCAGCACCGCGCGATATCCGGCCAGCGTGGCCTGCGACGAGAGCACGTCCATCATCTGCGCCAGCGTGGTGCGCGGGATGCTGTCCACCGCGAGCACGTTCACGCCGCGCGCGCAGAGCGACTTGAGCAGCTTCGGATTCGAGAGCGGATACACGAAGCTGATGAGCGTCTGCTGCGGCCTGAGCAGCGCGAGCTCGCGATCGCTCGGGGCCTGCAGCTTCAGGATCACGTCCGCATCGGCGTAGAGCGCTTCAGCAGAAGGCGCGATCTGCGCGCCAGCCTTGATGTAGTCGTCGTCGAGCGCACCCGACGCACGACCGGCGCCGCTCTCGATCACGAGCTCGTGCTTCTTCGCCGCCAGCTTCTTCACCGTCTCCGGGATGAGCGCGACGCGCTTCTCGCGCGGAGTCGTCTCGACAGGCACACCGATGCGCATGCTTGGCACCCCTCGTTGACTACTTGATCAGCTCCTTCACCACGTACGCGCCGAGCGCTTGCAGTCCTTGCTTCAGCAGCGTCTGGCCCTTCGGTGACTCCAGCGCCGCGCGCAGCGGCTCGGGCGCGAAGCCGAGCTCGAGGTTGATCTTCACGAACGCCGCCGACATCGCCGGCGACACGTCAGCGGCCTTGGCTTTGTGCCGCCGCGCCTGCACGCCCGCGGAGAGCTTGTCGAGCTGCTCTTCCTCTGTGGTGCGCGTGCCCTTGCTCGCGGCCAGCGCGGCGGCGATGCCGGAGTACAGCTCGTCGGCGATGGCGAGGTTCGTGAACGCGCGCTGCAGGCGCTCCAGCGCCTCTTCCTCATCGACCGACGAAGACTTTGCGTACGTGGGCGCGAGCACCACCGCGAGATCGGCCCGCGTCAACACGTGGGGCAACCGTCGCGGATAGGCGGGCATGGGCGGAGCGTAGCACGCAGGCGATCGACGCCCTACAGGCGAGGACTCCGCGTGTGTCGGCAGCGTCACAACTGCGCCCTCTAGCCGCGCGTGGCGATCACGTTGAAGCGGAACGCGCCGTTTGCGTAGCCGTCGATCGATTGATCCTCGATGGTCATGTGCGAGAACCCGAGCGCGTGCAATTCGTCCGCGAACCACGCGCGCTCGTAATAGAGGTGATCGAGGCCTGCGTACTTCTTGGCGTACTCCTCGGGGCCGAGCGTCGCGCGGCGCGCGGTGAGCGCCTGCTGCTCGCGCGCCTTGTCGGGCACGTCGAGCACGGCGATCCCCTTGGTGCTCTTCGCCGCCATCGCGTGCAGCACGCCGCGCGCGTACGCGAGATCGGGGAAGTAGAGGAACACGCCCATGGAGAGCGTGAAGTCGACGCGCGGCTCCACCGCGAGCTCGTGCGCGCGCGCGCAGATGAATTCGCCGTGCGGCATCGCTTCCTTGGCGAAGCCCACCAACGCGGCGGAGCCGTCGAGGCCGCCCACGCGGCAGCCGAGCTGATCGAGCTCGTACAGGAACGCGCCCGCCCCGCAGCCGACCTCGTAGATGGCCGACTTGTCGTCGAGCATGAGCCGCGTGCCGATGCGCTGCACGAACGCGCGCCACGACTCGACGCTGACGTTGCCGAAGCCCGTGTCCAGACCGTCGGCGGCCATCAGGGCTTCGAGGAGCGGACGCGAGCGATCGAGCGTGCGGCGATCCCAGACCGACTGCCAGTTCATGCGAGCACCGCCTTGAGCCCCTCGATGAGACGCTGGTGTTCCTGCGGCAGACGCACCGCGAAGCGCAGCCACACGCCGCGCTCTGCGAACCGCTCGGAGACGTCCTTGATGTAGATGCGGAAGCGCGCCAACAGTTGCTGCACGAGCCACGCGCCGATGGCGGGATCGCTGCCGCGCAACTTCACGAGCAGGAAATCGGCGCCGCTGGGGAACACGCGCTCGACCTGCGGCAGCTCGCGCAGACGCGCCGCGAGATCCTCACGATCGCTCGCGGTCTGCGTCAGCGAGCGCGCCAGTTCTGGACGGAACTTGAGCAGCAGCTCGAGGAAGAACTCTGCGGGCGCCGAGAGATTCCAGATGGGGATGTGCGCGCGGATCTTCGCGATGAGCTCGAGATCGCACGAGTACGCGTAGCCCAGGCGCAGGCCCGGCGCGCCCAGCGTCTTGGAGAGGCTCTTCAAGACCAGCACGTTCGGCAGCGGCTCGCGTTCGAGCAGCGGCACCAGCGACTCCTCCGCGCTGAAGTCGATGAACGACTCGTCGACGACGAAGCGCTTGTCTGCGTGACGCTTCGCCAGCGTGTGGATCCAGCGCGTGCCCAGCGTCGTGCCGGTGGGATTGTTCGGATTCACGATCACGATCGTGCGCGCGTGCTCGACCTGCGCTTCGAGCTTCTGCAGATCGATCCCCGGCAGGTCGTCGTAGCGCGCGTGCTGCGGGAACACGCGCTTGTACTCACCGAACGTGGGCCACGGCGCGAGCACCGGCCCCGGTCCGAGCAGCTCGGGAAGCCACGGATAGATCTGCGACGCGCCGTGCAGCGCCAGCACGCGCTTCGGCTCGCACTTCAAATGGAACGAGAGCTTCTCGTCGAGCACGCCCTGGCTCGACCCATAGCTGCGCACGAGGCCCGGCAGCGCCTGGCGCAGGGCCGCGATCATCGCGTCGGTGGGGAAGTGCATGTTGCGGATGAAGTGGAAGTCGAGCAGGTCCACGCTCCAGTGTCCGCCCGCGGTGCGCTCCAGGAGCTGCGCGCGCTGCTGCGGCTCGAAGGTGAAGCGCGCCGACGCGAAGTCGTTCGGATCGTCCACCTCGGCCCACGGCGCGTCGACCACCACTGCGCGGATGCGCTCGCGCTGCATGTTCACCAGCATGCCGAGCACGAGCTCGTAGTAGCAGTTCTGATCGATGAGGTTCGCGTAGCAGGACAAGAGCGGCTGGAAGCGCGCGCGCACGAAGTCCTTGTTGAAGCGATAGATGTTCAGCGTCTTGAACTTGTCGTCGTAGGTGAAGCCCTCGCCCTGCAAGTGCGGAGGGAACACGCCGTCGATGTAGCCGCCGCTCGCGGACACGACGGTGCCATCGAGGCCGGGCCGGTAGCGATCGACGAGCGCGAGGTTCTCGCCGCCGGGCAGGAGCAGCGATCGCAGCACGCTCGCGTCGAAGAGCAGATCCGATTCGATGAGCAACAGGTCGTCATCGAGCGTCATCGCGTCGAGCGCGAGCGACAGGGACACGATGTTGTTGGTCTCGGCGTAGCGCGCGTTGTGCACCGTCTTCACTGCGAGCTTCGGATAGCGCTCGGCCATGAACGTCTTCAGATCGTCCGCGCGGTGTCCCGTGACCAGCGTGATGTCGGTGACGTCCAGCGCGAGCAGACCATCGATGATGCGGCCGAGGATGGTCGACTCGCCGATGGGCAAGAGCGTCTTGTGCAGATGGTCCGACAGCGGCTGCATGCGCCGCGCGATCCCTGCGGTGAGGACGACCGCCTTCATGGAAGCAGCTCCCTAGAAG
>JAFEBC010000414.1 GCA_018266095.1 Deltaproteobacteria bacterium | reverse complement strand
GGATACGCGCCGTAGCTCGGCCCGGCCTGCAGCGCGTCCACGCAGACCTCGCCGAGCTTGGCGCACTCGACGTCGCCGCTGGAGGGCGAGGAGCCCCAGGAGGCGGCGCGATCCCAGGTGGCGCCGGGCTGCGGCCTGAGGCAGCGCGCGAGGCCGGCCGTGCTCAGCGAGGCGCAGGAGGTGACCGAGCCGTCGGAGGTGTACGCGGTGACGCAATCGCCGCCCTGCTGCTCGCAGGCGAACTGCGCGGTCAGCGAGGTGCTCTGGCTCCAGGAGGCCGTCGTGTCCCAGCCCTGCGCGGCCGAGGTGCGCAGGCAGGAGGCCGTGCCGCCGCTGGCGATCTGCGCGCCGCAGGGGACGACGTCGCCGCTCGCGTCGTAGGCGTGCACGCAGTTCGACTGCGCGAGGAAGGTGCAGGCGGAGTCGCCGGTGGTGAAGCCTTGCGCGAAGGCGACGGCGCCGTCGATGCCCGCGCTGGCCGCGCAGGTGGCGGTGCCGCTGGAGGTCACGGTGCTGCACGAGCCGGAGGGGACCTGCACGCAGATGCCCTTGGCCGCGGCGCACTGCGCGTCGCCTGTCGAGGGCACGTACCAGGTCACTGTGGCGGGCACCACGGGCGGCGCGCTGGCCTGGTTCACCAACGCGCGGAACTCGAGCTTGCCGGTCTGGCCGTTGTAGCCGAGCACGGTGCCGTCGGCCTTGCCGGAGGCGTCGATGGGCACGCCCTGGATCGAGGTCGCGTTGGCCGACGCGCTGGCCAGGGCTTGCGAGAGCGAGACGCCGGGCGAGACCTGCGCGGCGCCGAGGTTCGAGAGCGTGCTGCCGTCGCCGAAGAACGAGCCTCCCGCGCCGGCGGTGATGTCGCCGCCCGTGGTGGTGAACGCGCCCGCGGTGGCGGTGCCGCTGCAGACCAGCGCGCCGGTGTTGAGCGTGGCCGAGCCAGCGAGCGTGACGTCGCCGCCGAAGCTCGCGCCGCCGGAGATGTCGATCGCGGCCTGCTGGGTCGAGGACGGCGCGTTCTGGATGTAGAAGCCGCTGCCCGCGGTGGGCGCGCGCGCGTCCGAGAGGCGGCTGTCGTTGCCCGCGGCGGCCGTGCCCGCGGTGGTGCCGAAGGACACGCTCAGCGTCGGCGAGCCACTGGGGCCGGTCGAGGTGAGGCCTGCGCCTGCGCCCACCGACGACAGCTTGCCGTTGAACGCGGTCCAGTCGGCCGCGCTCAGCACGCCGGGCGTCGCGCCGTCCGCCACGTCGATCGAGAGCGCGCCGAGCCCGTCGAGGTGCAGCGGCCCCTGCGCAGACACGACCGGCGTCTCGCCCGCGGCGCCGGTGTCGCCCTTGTCGCCCTTGTCACCCTTGTCACCCTGCGCGCCCGTGTCGCCCTTGTCGCCCTTGTCGCCTTTGTCGCCCTTCGCGCCCGTGTCGCCCTTGGCGCCGGTGAGCCCGGTGTCGCCCTTCGGTCCTTGCTGGCCCGTCAAGCCGATCGGCCCCTGCGAGCCCGTGTCGCCCTTGGGCCCCTGCAGGCCGGTGTCGCCGGTGAGTCCCTGCGGACCGACGTCGCCCGCGGGTCCCTGCGGGCCCACCTCGCCTTGCGCACCTGGGAGCCCTTGCGCGCCGGTGTCGCCCTTCGGCCCCTGCGCGCCGGTCTCGCCGGGATCGCCTTTGTCACCTTTGTCCCCCTTGGCGCCCGTGCCGCCACACGCCAGGGATGTTGCCAACAGGACCACCGCGACGAGCGCTGCGCGCATGAGACCTCCTGATTGGAGCTCCAATGATGAGCCAGATCGGGATGGAATTCAACAGTCACACTGGACTCGCCGAGGCGTGGAGCGGTCCGGCCGGGCACGGCGGCTTGACACTTCATCCGCCACCATCTACGAATCCAAATGCGAATCATTCGCATCTAGGAATCATGCAGAAGTCGGAACCAACCCGCAGCGCAGCCCGTCTGGGGCACCTCGAGGCCGCCGTGCGCAAGGCCGGGGTGAAGCTCACCCATCAGCGGCTGGAGATCTTCCGCGAGCTGGCCTCCACCGAGGCGCACCCGGACGCGGAGGGCATCTTCAAGGCGGTGCGGCGGCGCGTGCCCACGGTGTCGCTCGACACGGTGTATCGGACGCTGTGGATGCTGCGCGATCTGGGCTTGGTGGTGACGCTGGGACCCAACCGGGAGTCGCTGCGCTTCGACGCGAACCTCGAGCGGCACCACCACTATGTGTGCGTGCGCTGCGGCCTGGTGCGCGACTTCGACAGCGAGGCGCTGAACGCGCTGCGCATGCCGGCCGCGGTGAAGGCCTTCGGCTCGGTGGTCGAGGCGCAGGTCGAGGTGCGCGGCCTGTGCGAGCGGTGCCAGTCGCAGCGGTCACCGCGGGCGAAGGCCGAGGACGAGCCGCGGTTCGCGCAGCTCAAGACGGCCGGGCTGAAAGGCCCGGAGCAGAAGAGGAAGGGCCGACGCTCGAGCTGAGCGTGGGCCGGGGTCGCCGCGGAGTCAGCTCCACGGCCTGTTGGCAACAATCCAAGACGAGAGGAGCAGGCGATGAGTTCATCGACGGCAGGAGCATTTCGTTCGTTCGCAGTTCTAGGGATCACGGCGGTCGCGCTGGCAGCGTGCGCGGCAGCCAACGCAGCGGGACCGGCCACAGCGTCCGCTGCAGGCGCCGCAGGTGCGACTCCGCCAGCGCCAGCCACGGCCTCTCCCCCAACGGCCGCGCCCCAGGCCCCGCCCGCGCAGCCTCCTCCCCCGCCTCCGGCTCCCGCAGCCGCGCCCGATCCGCGCCCCGCTGACAACCAGTTCTGGTGGCCTGAGCGCCTCGATCTCTCGCCGCTCCGCCAGCACGGCGCCGAGTCCGATCCGTACGGCAAGGACTTCAACTACGCCGCCGAGTTCAACAAGCTCGACCTGAAGGCCGTGAAGGCCGACCTCGCGCAGGTGCTCAAGACCTCGCAGCCTTGGTGGCCCGCCGACTACGGCACGTACGGGCCGTTCTTCATCCGCATGGCCTGGCACAGCGCGGGCACGTACCGCATCGCCGATGGCCGCGGCGGCGCGGGCGGCGGGCAGCAGCGCTTCGAGCCGCTCAACTCCTGGCCCGACAACGCCAACCTCGACAAGGCGCGCCGCCTGCTCTGGCCGGTGAAGGAGAAGTACGGCCGCGCGATCTCGTGGGCCGACCTGATGGTGCTCGCGGGCAACGTCGCGCTGGAGTCGATGGGCTTCAAGCCGTTCGGCTTCGCCGGCGGGCGCAAGGACCAGTGGGAGGCCGACCTCGTGTACTGGGGGCCGGAGCACAAGTTCCCCGCCGATGAGCGCCACGAGGGCGGCAAGCTCAAGGGCCCGATGGGCGCGGTGCAGATGGGCCTCATCT